>JBGUGW010000302.1:0-3950 GCA_045111695.1 Candidatus Cryptobacteroides sp.
GGGAATGGCGTCATAATGCATGCTGTCATCAATGCCCAGGATGTCGTTCACGGCCACCTCGGCCTCGCGGCTGGCGGTATGGGCCAGCATGGAGAAACCGGTGATGTCGCCAGCGGCGTAGACGCCGGGCACGTCAGTGCGCATGTGCGCATCGACCTTGACGCCGACGGGGCGGCCGGCGGGATTGAGGGAGAGGGAGACGCCCAAAGTCTCCAGCCCGAAGCCCTCCAGGCGGGCCCGCCGGCCCACTGAGACCAGTATCCTGTCTCCAGTGGCGCGGCAGACATTGCCCTCGGGATCTTCATAAACGACATCGTGCCCTTCTATGGCGGTCACCTTGCAACCCAGACGGAATTCTATACCCCGCTTGGCATATATCTTCTGCAGGAGTTCGCTGATCTCGGAGTCCATCGGGCCGAGTATCTTGGGCATCATCTCGACGACTGTCACGCAGGTACCCAGGCTGTTGAAGAAGCTGGCGAATTCCATTCCGATGACTCCGCCGCCGATGATGACGAGGGACTCGGGACGCTCCTCCAGGGCCAGGATCTCGCGGTTGGTGACGACTGCGTCACCAGCCTCTTTCAAGCCCGGAAAAGGCGGCACGACCGCCTCGGAGCCAGTGCACAGCAGGAGGTTGCTGACGACATAATCCTGCTCGCCAGACTCTACGACAAAACCACCGACGACCCTCCCGCGGATGATGGCCTCATCCTTCACGACGGTCACTCCGGCATTCTTCATCTTAAGCTTTACGCCTCCGACAAGCTTGCGTACGACCTTTTCCTTGCGCTTCATTATCCTGCCGAAGTCGAAAGACGCACCGTCCACCGACACTCCGTAGAGGTCGGCATGACGGGCGTAGTCATAGACTTTCGCGCTGTAAAGCAGGGTCTTGGTCGGGATGCAGCCCTCGTTCAGGCATACGCCTCCTAGTTCCTTCTTCTCGAACAGTACTACTGACAGGCCCTTCGCCCCTGCGCGCTCCGCCGCCACATATCCTCCCGGACCTCCTCCTATGATCGCAAGGTCATACATCTCAGAGATCTACCTTGTGACACCAGCCGTGGATATCCTCGATCTCGCCGAACTGGATGCCGGTGAGACGCTTGTAGAGGGCGTTGCAGGCAGGGCCTACCGTGCCGTCGGGACGGAATGTGAAGGTCCTGGTGATCTCAGGTGCGCCCAGCACGGGCTTGATGTCGATGTGCGACATTGGAGTGATCACCACTGCCGTTCCGCAGGCGCCCGCCTCCTCGAAAGTATCGAGCTCGTCGAGCGGGATGGGCCTCTTCTCGACGGTCATGCCGAGATCCTGGGCGACGGTCTGAAGGCTCTTGTTGGTGATGGAAGGAAGGACGCTGTCAGAGAGCGGCGTCACGTATTTGTTGTCCTTGATGCCGAAGAAGTTGGAGGATCCGAACTCGTCCACGAACTCGCGGGTACCGGAGTTGAGGAATAACAGCTCGGTATAACCCTGGTCGTGGGCCATCTTGTAAGGACGGAAAGTCGAAGCGTAGTTGGCGCCGACCTTGTAGCTGCCGGAGCCGTGCGGGGCGGCGCGGTCGAAATCGCCGGGGATAACGGCAGAGAAAGTGCGCAGGTGCTCGCCGTAGTACGAGCCCGCAGGGGCGCACATGACGGCGAAAACGGCCTCGGGATACGGCACGAGCTGCATCTGGGGATGTACTCCGAAGAGAAGGGGACGGAGGTACAGTGATGCCTTGTGTCCGTAAGGGGGAAGGAACTCGAGATTGCCCTTGATACAGTCCTCGCACATCTTGATGAACATCTCCTCAGAAGGGCACGGCATGCCGAGATAATCGGCCGTACGCTTCATTCGGCGGGCATTCTCTTCCGGGCGGAACATGACAACCTTGCCGTCCTTCTGCGTGAAGGCCTTGAGGCCTTCGAAGCAGGAAATGGCATAATGGTTGACCTGTGCGAACGGGTCGAGGGTGAAGGAGAATGTTTCGGTAGATTCGACAGGCGACCATGCGCCGTCCTTGAAATGCGACTTGACCACCGTCCTGGTGCGGTATGCGTCAAATCCCAGGGAATCCCAGTCAATCTTGGACATAATATCGTGAATTTAGTTGTTAAGCCTTACAAATATAACAAACCGGGGGCATAAAAGCAAAGAGAGGAATATTTTTTGTATCTTTGCAGGACGCGCCATATTTTTGACGGCGCCACGTCAGAATACTCATATCAGCCTTTTTTACTTATGGGAGCATTTCACGCATACGACATACGCGGAATCTACGGTGTGGATTTCGACAAGGAAACAGCCTACAAGGTAGGATATTTCATCCCCGGACTCCTCGGCGCCGACAAGGTGCTGGTCGGACGCGACTGCCGCGTCTCATCGCAGGAGATTCACGATGCCTTGCTCGAGGGCATCACCGATGCCGGAGCCGATGTTTACGACATCGGCCTGAGCAGCACGCCGCTGGTGTATTTCGGCACGGCCAACTACGGTTTCAAGGCCTCAGTCCAGATCACCGCCTCGCACAACCCCGCCGAGTATAACGGCATGAAGGTCTCGCGCGAGAACGCCCTTCCGGTCGGTTTCGACACCGGTCTCGGGCAGATCAAGCAGTGGATCGAAGAGGGACGCCCCACTCCCCCTGCCGCCCGCAAGGGCGAGGTCCACGAGAAGGAGATCCTGAACGACTACCTTGATTTCATGATGAAATACAAGGGAGACTACAGCGGCCTCAAGGTCGCCTTCGACCTGTCGAACGGCATGTCATGCCTATTCGCCAGAAAGGTCTTCGGCGACGGCCCCGCATACATCTTCGACGAGATCGACGGCCGTTTCCCGAACCATGAGCCCAATCCCCTCGTGGCCAAGAACGTCGAGCCACTCAAGGAGCTCGTCGCCCGCGAGAAGGCCGACATCGGCGTCATCTACGACGGCGACGCCGACCGCGTAATGTTCGTGGACGAGAAGTCCCAGTTCGTGGCTCCCGACCTCGTTATCGCCCTGATGTCCGAGTACTTCATCAAGGAGCGCGGCGAGAAGGCCCCGCGCGTCCTCCAGGAGATCCGCAGCTCCAAGGCCGTGGGCGAGTACCTCGCCCGGTTCGGCGTGGAGCTCCACACCTGGCGCGTCGGCCGCGCCTTCGCAGCCCCCAAGCTCCGCGAGATCGACGGCCTCTGGGGCGGCGAGCTCGCCGGCCACTACTATTTCAAGGATTTCTTCTACTCCGACAGCGGCCTGCTCGCTTCTATGATCGTGCTACGCATTGTAGCAGCCCTCAAGAAGCAGGGCAAGACCCTCAGCCAGGCCATCGGCGAGATCGCCAAATACCAGAACTCCGGAGAGATCAATTTCAAGATAGAGGACAAGAAGGGTGCGATGGACGCCGTCAAGGAGCATTACATGGCACAGGAGAAAGCTACGGCGTTCATGGACTTCGACGGCTACCGCGTCGAATTCCCCGACTGGTGGTTCAACATCCGTCCTTCCAACACGGAGCCGTATCTCCGTTTCATTTGCGAGGCTTCCTCGGAGGAGCTTCTGAAGAAAAAGGTCGCCGAGACCAAGGATCTGCTGATCAAACGTTTCGACGCCATCGTGTAACCTAAAACCGCACATCATGACATTAAGAAAAGCACTGGCAGTGATGCTCTTGCTGGCCGGGACGGCCGTATACGCGCAGATGGCTCCCATGGAGGAGAATGTCCCGCAACGTCCCAAATTCACCAAGTCACAGGCGGAGCTGCTCATACCGAGACCGCTCCTCCAGCCCGTCAAGTCGATGATTCCCGGCAATGCCGGAGCCATCGATACCCTTGACACTGCCAACCCTCTCGTCAAGCTCGTACTCTACAGCGACAATACCTGGAAATACGTCAAGGACGGCAACCGTCTCAAGCAGGAAGACTATTTCACGCAGCACTGGAATACCCAGGCCATGGACCCCTATGGGGTCGACTTCAAG
>JBGUGW010000303.1:0-7797 GCA_045111695.1 Candidatus Cryptobacteroides sp.
ACGCATGCCGAGCAGTATGGGACCGTGCATGATGGCGATGTAGTCGGGGACATTGGGCATATGTTCAACCCTGTTCGTCATGGGAAGGCCGACCTCCACGACGTCACCTTTCTTCCATTTGCGTTCGATTGTGAAATATGAAGAAGGAGATGCATCAACCGGCAGAGACTTGCCATTGACGGAGACAGTCATGGTGCCGGGCTTCATCCATCCCGGACAGCGGACATAGACCTTGAACTTGCCCTTGCCGGAAACGACCGTGAGCTTCGTCCCTTCCTGGGAAGGATACTCGGTATCCTGGCGGATGACGATTCCTTTGTCCTTCCAATTCAGCTCAGACGCGACGAAGAGATTGACATACAGGTCATTCCCATCGTGGGTATATATGAACTGACCGTATCTGGACTGGTTCTCCATTCCGGAGCCGACGCAGCACCACATGGCCTCGTTCGGCACCGAATAGACACGGTAGTGCCTCGGCCTGGCGGATGTGAAATAGACATAACCGCCATGCTCAGGATGCTGGGTAGAAAGGATGTGGTTGAACATCGTCCGCTCATAAAAGTCTGCATACTCAGCCTTAGGAGAGACCCTGAAGAGGTCTTCCGTCAGTTTGAGCATATTGTAGGAGTTGCAGGTCTCGGGACCGTCGTCGTCATTGACGAAGTCGATGCAGGCTTCCGCGCTCGGGAAATGCTCGCGGCGGCTGTTTCCTCCGAAAGCAAGCGAACGGTTCTGGGATACCGTCTGCCAGAAGAAACGGCCCGCCTCGGCATAGTCAGGAGAAGCACTGAGCTCTCCAATGCGGACAAAGCCTATCGCCTTGGGAACCTGCGTATTGGCGTGCAGGTTGTCCAAGCGGTCCTCGTCACGGGTGAGAGGCTCCATTATCTGTTTGTGGGAGAAGCGTTTGGCCACAGTAAGATACTTGGCGTCGCCGGTGATGGCATAAGCATCTGCAAGTACCTCGTTCATGCCTCCGTGCTCGTTGCGGAGCATCTGTTCCATCTGGTCATCCGAAAGGTCTTTCGTGACAAAAATGGCCCAGTCGCAGAAGCCGAGGAAAAGCTGCTTCGCCTTCTCGTTCCCGCAATAGAGCCAGGCGTCACGCAGGCCCGCGAACGTCTTGTGGATGTTGTAGAAAGGCGCCCAGGCGGAGGAATACTGCCTGAACTCCCCCTTCATGAAGGAGGACCACAGCGAGGCGCTGTTGGGAATGCCGCCGATGTATCCGGCTCCCCATGAAGCATTGTCGCGCGTATTGGCGGCAGCCACTTCAGCCAGCTCGTCGATCATGTAGTTCATCCTGCGCAGGCACTCGGGATTGCCGGTCATCTCCCAGTTCATGGCCATGGCGGTCAGGTAATGGCCGGCGACATGGCCGTCCAGGCCGGCCCAGTTGGGATAGTATTCGGCTTTCTTTGGAAGGCCGGCTTCCGCCCTGAACGGAGCCAGGAGGCGGTCGACGTCGTATTGGAGCAGCACCTCGATATTGAGGTCACGGGCATGCTTGAACGGCCCGTCCAACAACGTGACATCCCCTATAGGGAACTCGTTGCTGTACAAACGGTCCTGGGCGCAGAGGCCAAAGTTCACTGCCAGGAGAAGTCCGGCAGCCAGGAATATCTTCTTCATGGAGTCGTGGTTTTGTTCAGGTTAAAGGACCTCCCAGATCCTCAGGCAAATACAGTCGGTGGCGAATCCGGGCATGCAGACGAACACGGCATTGTTAAGCCAGTCGTATTCCGAATCCTGCGGCGCCTCGAACTTCGGGGTGGTACGGAAGTAGAACGACGGTTTCCCGTCGGCATCAGCCCCGGTATAGATGATGCCGCAATTACGGATATGGATATAGACGCCGTCGTCGGTCTTGATGGAATAGATAGCCTCGACTTCGTTCCGGCCGTGCTCCGAGTCTACCAGCTGGTAGTCGGCGCCGCCGGAGAGGATGGTGCCCTTCATGCGCGGTCCCTCGAAGGTCCCGCCCACGATGGGAATGACCACACGGGTGCCGTGCGAAGTCTCCCCTACCGTGTAGGTGCCTTCGCAGTTGACCCGGAGTTCACAGACATATTCGAGGGCCGGGCCCTCGGGCAGGCCGTCCTGCTGCACCGGCGCCTGTGCAAAGGCACAAAGCGCCGGAAACAGCATGATAACGGTCAGTAAAACCAATCTTTTCATGGCTCAGGGCCTATTTGAAAAGCATGCGGGCGAAGGCGGCCACAGACTTGCGCCAAGGCTGCCATTCATGGTCGCCGGGGAAGGACTGGAACTCCACCTTCACTCCGGCATCGCGCATCTTCTGCACGATGGCACGGGTATACTCGATGCGGGGATCCTGCTCGCCGCAGGAGATGAAGAAGCAGTCGAGTCCGGAGTTGAACTTTTCAGGAGCGCTGATCATTCCGGGGATGTTGGCCTCAAGGTCGAAGTCCGAAGAACCGTTGATACCTCCGAAAACGCCTGTCGAGAAAACTCCGACGTTGGAGAAGATACCGGGCTCACGCAGGCCGATGAAGAACGACTGGCCGCCGCCCATCGACAGTCCGCAGATGGCGCGGTCCTTGGCATCCGCCTTAACGCGGAAGGTGGACTCGATGAACGGGATGATGCTGCCGAGCAGCTCCTCGCGGTAAGGCTGCATGCCCTCCCAGCTGTAAGTGCCAGAGCCTGCGGGCATTCCAGCCTTGCGGGGGACATTAGAATTGACGCTCACCACGATCATGGGCACTGCCTCGCCGCGGGCGATGAGGTTGTCAAGTATCGTGGCGGTGCGGCCCTGCTGTATCCAGCCGCGATGGTCCTCGCCGCCGCCGTGATGGATGTACATCACGGGGTATTTCTTCTTGCCTTTCTCGTACCCCGGAGGAGTGTAGACGAACACGGGCCTCCAGGTCTCGGTATACTTAGACCAGTAGTTCAGCTCCCGTACCTGTCCGTGCGGAACGTCCTGGATCTCAAACAGGTCCATGCCCGGCTCGGGGATATCGATGGCACTGGCCATGCGGCTGGTGCCGAAATACGACTCGCTGGCGGGATCGGCCGTAGAGACGCCGTCCACGATAAGGGAATAGTAATGGTATCCGGGGAGGAGTGGCTTGGTGACGATGGTCCACGTGCCGGTCTCATCCTTGACGCCGTCATTACGGCCGCCGAGGTCGATCTGAACGCGGTTGGCCTGAGGCGCCCTTACCTTGAAGACTACGGAATTGTCGGCAAGGATCTTCGGGAAGCCGTTGGCATTGATGTTCGTCACAGGAGAATAAGCGGACGAGAGCTTGGGCTCAAGCTCCTTGAGATATTTGGCCGTACGCGCGGCATCCACGAACTCCACCATCTCCGAGAGCCAGGGCTCCACGAAGAGGTTGATGCCGTGGCCGGCTCCTTCGACAAGGTTGAGGTCGGCCTTAATGCCGAGCTTGTCCCATGCCTCGAACAATTCGACGGCCTGGCAATGGGGAACGACGTTGTCCTTGGTACCGTGGAAAAGGATGATCGGAGGGTCGGACGGATCGAGGTAGGTGATCGGGGAAATGGTGCGGAAAAGGTCGTCCTGACCGGCATAGTCCACACCGAGGAGAGCCTCCTCGGGAGTACCGCCCCAAGGGCGCTCCCATTCGCATTCCATATTGAGCAGGTCGATGGGACCCGACCAGTCACAGACGCAGTCTACGGCACTGCTGTAGGATGTATAAGGTCCTACCGAGCCTTCGAGATCGACATTGTACTCCCCTACCTTGGCGGTCTTTACGTTGGAAGTGGCTCCTGCAAGTGATGACAGGTGTCCACCCGATGAGAAACCGGAAATGCCTATGAAGGAAGTGTCGAAATGGTACTCTTCAGCCTTGGCGCGGACAAAACGCACCACGGCCTTGATGTCCTGTATCTGGGCCGGGAACTTGGCGTCCATGCTGGAACGGTGATTCGGCGTGACGACGGCATAGCCGGCGTCCAGGAGGGCCTGGCAGATGCTGTCAAGGTTCGCCATGCCCTTGGAGCTGTTGGAGAACCATGCGCTGCCGTAGATATGCACCACAACAGGATATGAGGCACGCCTCTCGGAAGGAAGGTATATATCCAGCTTGTGGTAAACCTGGCCGTCCCCGGCGTAGTCCACGTCCATGAACTTCTCGCCGCAACGCACTTCGGGCATCCTGAAGTTGAAGCCGGCGAGCTGAGCGGAGCTCATCCCTCCCGGCTGCGCCCGCAGCCCGGCGATCACGCAGAGCGCCAGGACTGCGGTCGTAATCAGTCTCTTAATCATCTCGATATCATTTAGATAACCTGAAAGTCAATAGCCTTGAGATCCTTGTCGCGCGAAGACGAACCATAGAGGATCTGATAGCGGCCGGGCATCACGGACAGCTCGTCGATGCTCTCGTCATAATACTCGAAAGCATCGGGACCGAGGGTGATCTTGACCTTGACAGTGGCACCGGGGGCGATGGAAACCTTCTTGAAGCCCTTGAGGGACTTGATAGGTGCGCCGGCGTCGTCAAGACGTTTGACATATACCTGGACGATCTCCTGGCCCTCGACGTCACCGGTGTTGGTGACGGGGACGGTGATGTCCACGCTCTTGCCGGCCTTGACTGAAGACTTGGAGAGCTTGCCCTCGCCGTAGCCGAAGGTGGTATAGCTCAGACCATAGCCGAACGCATAGAGGGGCTCGCCGCGGAAGTAGCGGTAGGTGTGGCCTTCCATGTTGTAGTCAAGGAAGTCGGGAAGCTGGGAATCGGAGGCATAGAACGTGACGGGGAGCTTTCCGGAGGGGTTGAAGTCTCCGAAGAGGACGTCGGCGAGACCGGCTGCGCCGCCCTGACCGCCGTACCAGGCCTGCAGGAGGGCGTCATACTGGTCCTCGACGCTGGCGAAAGCGATGGCGGAGCCGGAGCAGCTGACGAACACGACCGGCTTGCCGGTGGAGTGCATGGCCTTGACGAGGCGCTGCTGCACGGCCGGGAGCTCGATGGAGCTGCGGTCTCCACCCTCGCCCTCGAAGCGTGCGGAGATACCGCCGACGACGATGATGGCGTCAGCGTCCTTGACCTGCTCGGCGAGGTCGCTGAACTCGGCGAACCTGCGCTCGCAGAACTCGGCGTTCAGCATCGCGAACTGGCCGGAACCCTGGGAGTATTCTATCTTGATGTCATAAGGCTTGCCGGCCTCGACGTTGAAGGTCTTGGTGGGAGTTGCTCCGCGGAAACCGAATCCGCGTCCTGCGGCCGGAGCTCCGGGAACGGTCTTGTCGATGACCTTTCCATTGACGGTCAGCACATAGTTGCCGTCGGAAGATACGGAATAGTTGAGAGGACCGGTGAAATCCGGGACGAAGCGTCCGGTGACACGGGCCGAAACGTCATCGGTATTCACGCCGTCGGCAAAGCCGTAACCTCCGAAGGTGCTGAAGTTGAGGGTGGAAGTGTAATATCCCTCTGCAGCGGGCTTGCCGGAGAGCTTGCGGTTGTTGAAGAACTCGACATAGAGTCCCTTGCCGTCATTGAAGTCACCGATGTGGTAGGTGGTGGAATAGTCGTCCATGATCTCGCAGGCCTTGGCATAGAACACCTCTGCTCCGGGAACGGCGGCCTTGATGCCGTCGAGGATGGAGCGGGTATGCTCGGCGGTAGGGGTGCCGCCGTAGTTGCCGTTCAGCATGGAGGCGTCATCGGCGTTCGGGCCGACGACAGCGATCTTCTTGATGCTCTTGGAGAGAGGGAGCACGCCATTGTTCTTGAGCATGACGACAGCCTCGCGGGCAGCCTTGCGGGCGAGCTGGTCATTGGCCTCGCTGCTGATGACATCCTCGCCGAGGTTGGCCCAGGGCAGGTTCTCGGCAGGGTCGAACATACCGAGCTCGAAGCGGCCCATGAGGGTACGGCGGAGATGCACGTCGAGGTCGGCCTCGCTGATCATGCCGTCCTTGAGGGCGTCAAGCAGGGACACCATGCTGATACCGCACTCGAGGTCGGTACCGGAGAGGATGGCGTCAACGGATGCATGCTCGGCATCGGGATGGGTGCCGTGCTGGTTCTTGTTGTAGAAGTTGTTGATGGCGTCGCAGTCGGTCACGACCAGGGACTCGTAGCCCCACTTCTCACGGAGGATATTGGTGAGGAGCCTGTCGCTTGCGCAGCAAGGCTCACCCTCGTAGCGGTGATATGCGCACATGACTTCGCGGACATCGGCCTCCTTGACGAGGGCCTTGAATGCGGGGAGATAGGTCTCCCAAAGGTCGCGCATGGAGACGGAGACATCAAAACGGTGACGCATCGGCTCCGGACCGCTGTGGACAGCATAGTGCTTGGCGCATGCATGGGTCTTGTAGTACTTCTTGTCGTTGCCCTGCATACCCTTGACATTCTGGACGCCGAGGACTGTCATGAGATACGGGTCCTCGCCGTAGGTCTCCTGACCGCGGCCCCAGCGCGGGTCACGGAAGATATTGATGTTGGGGCACCAGAAAGACAGCTCAGGATTGCCGGGATAGTAGCGGGCCCTGTATCCGACATCGAAAATGTCGTGGTCCGAACGGTTCCAGTTGGCGCGGGCCTCGTCCGAAACGGTCGAGAAAATCTCGTAGATACGATCGGGGTCAAAGGCGGCGGCCATGCCGATAGGCTGCGGATAAACGGTGTAACCGTCCTGACGGACGCCGTGGCAAGCCTCGCTCCACCAGTTGTAGGACGGAATGCCGAGCCTGTCGACAGAGACGGACTTGTTCATCATGAGACCGACCTTCTCCTCGGGAGTGAGGAGGGAGATCAGGTTCTCAACCCTCTCCTCGTTGGAGAGCCGGGGATTCTGGAACGGGTATTCATACTCGTTCTTGCCGCCGCAGGACACGGCCATGAAGGCGGCGGCAGCCAGGATTGCTGATAATAAGAGTCTTCTCATATTGGTTCAGATTTAGTGTTGTCTGTTATTTGAAATTGACCCAGTCGACTTCGATATGGTTGCCGTTGGTCATGAGCAGGTAGAGGTTGTGGATACCCTTGACCGACTCGGTGACGGGAATCGAGCGCTCGGCCCAGACGGGGCTGCCGGGGACATTGATGGTGGCGATGACCGGACCGTCAAGCGCGTCGGCGCGAAGCTCCACGACACCGCCGGCGAGGGAATGCACCCTGATGGTGGCTGTAGTAAGGGGAGCCTGACCGAAATCTACCCTGTCGTAGCTGATCCAGCGGGGCTCACGCTCCTGGGTGGTGTTCCAGAGGATGGCCTTCCATCCGTCGAAGGTGAATTCGGAGTTCAGGAAGTCCACCGCGACATACTTGTCGGACTTGTCAGAATAGCGGTCGATCTGGATGAGGGAGTTGGCCTTGGTGACACCGACTCCGCGAAGGGTGGGAACCACCGGGACGATGGTGCCATCGGGATTGAACTCCACGTAATCGACGCATACCGAACGGTTCTTGTCGAAATAAGGAGAATAGTCGTTGTGGTGATAGAAGAGATACCACTGGCCGTCCAGCTCGATGAAGGAGTGATGGTTGGTCCAGCAGATGGTCTCGGACTGCTCCATGAACTTGCCCTTGAACTCATACGGGCCCATGGGGCTGTCGCTCATGCAGTATGCAAGGGTCTCGCGGGCGTCCTCAACCCAAGGGAAAGTATAGTAATACTTGCCGTTGCGCTTGAAGAGGAAAGGTCCCTCGGTCTGTCCTCTCGGGATGCCGGTGATGGTGATGGGCTCGGAATCCAGCTCCAGCATGTTGTCCTTGAGCCTTGCAAGCTGCAGGCCGCGTCCGGACCATGCCAGGTAAGGCGTACCGTCATCGTCGATGAAGATGC
>JBGUGW010000304.1:0-11420 GCA_045111695.1 Candidatus Cryptobacteroides sp.
TCCGCCTCGCATCGAGGCTGCTGGAGCCTTATTCCTACAGGATTTCCGGTTACGGCTGGGCCTTCCTGGCCGCAATAGCCATCGCCGCCGTCGTGACTTTCATTTCCGTCCTCTGGCAGACCATGAAGGCCGCCAGGACAAACCCGGCGGTGGAGCTGAAGAAGGAATAGAAGCGTTTATTCCCGCGAGAGGGAATAGGGCAGGTCCGAGGGATCGGGCTTGCCCTTTTTCCTTGGGGCGCTGCCCATTTCGAATTCGAGGACACCTCCGCGCAGGATATCCTCGCGCGTTATATAACGCTTGGTGTAGGGCTGGCCGTTGAGCTTTACAGAACGTACATAACGGTTCCTGGTACTCACAGTGGGGGCTTTCACCGTAAAGGTGACGCCATTTCCGACCCACAGGGTGATTTCCGGCAGGAAAGGCGCGCCAAGGACGAACTCCCCGCTGCCGGGGCACACGGGATAGAAACCCATTGCGCTGAATATGTACCATGCGCTCATCTGGCCGCAGTCGTCATTCCCGCCAAGACCTTCCCTTTCGGGCCTGTACATGCGCTCCATTATTTCGCGGAGCCAGTACTCCCCTCGCCAAGGCTCGGAGGTCCACTGGAAGAGGTAAGGGATATGGTGGGAAGGTTCATTCCCGTGGACATAGCCTCCGATAAGGCAGGAAGCCTCGATATCCTCGTTGTCCTCATAGTACCGAGGGTCGAGCGGCGCTGAAAACAGGGCGTCCAGAATGCTCAGGAAGCGTTTTTCACCGCCCATCAGGCCTATTAGACCCTCAACGTCGTGCGGCACGTGGAATGAGAAATTGTACGAATTGCCTTCGATGAAGCCCTCTCCGTAGGTTTGCCGGGGATCGGTAGGAGTCTTCCATCCGCCATCGCCGTAACGGGCCCGTGCGAATGGGCTGCGACCGTCAAAGAGGTTGCGGTAGTTCAGCGCCCTGGCCTTATAGGCCTGTGCCAGGTTATCGGCGCCTAGGGCAGCTGCGACGCGGTATATGGTCCAATCGTCGTAGGCATATTCGAGCGTGGTGGAAGCGCCAGTGGAAGAGTCCTCCAGCGGGACGAAACCCTTTTCCATATAACTGCCCAGGCCTTCCAGATACGGAACGGTGGAAGTGGACACCATCGCTTCCAGCACGCGCTGGCCGTCCAGGCCGACACCTGCCTGCAGGGCATCCGCCAGGACGGAAACGGCGTGATAGCCGCTCATGCACCAGCCCTCGTTGGCCATCAGCGACCATATGGGCAGAAGCCCGTGGGCGCTCTGCTCCTGGTGGGCCAGCATGGACAGGGCCATGTCGCGCGCCCGCTCCGGGTGCATCAGCAGCAGGAGCGGGTGCTCGGCCCTGTAAGTATCCCACAGGGAGAAAACCGTGTAATTGTCCCAGCCGTCTGCTTGATGGACCGCTCCGTCCAGACCGCGGTAGGCGCCGTCCACGTCGTCATAGACGGAAGGATTGATCATAGTATGGTAGAGGGAAGTGTAGAGCATCCGAAGCTCGTCCGGCGTTCCTTTCGCTTCCAGTTTCCCAAGTTCGTGGTCCCAGGCTTCGACGGCCTCCATACGGATGCTGTCGAAGGATTTACCGCCGCTCTCTGCGCGGAGGTTCTTCAGGGCTCCTTCCACGGAAGTGGAGCTGAGTGCCACTTTCACGGTCAGTTCATCGGTTCCTTCCCAGTCAAAGTCAAACCAGCAGGCGATGCCGCGCCCGGCCATTTCCGGAAAATTCCGGCCGGTGGGAAGCTTCCTCCAGAATCCCCTGTAATCGGAGGGTACCGATTCCTCGTAGCCATAGTCCTTCACCGGACGGGAGAAGCTTATGGCAAAGTAGGTGTAGTGCTCCCGGGCCCATCCCTGGGTGAGGCGATAGCCTGTCAGCAGGCTGTCCCCTACCATCCTGACGCTGGCCCAAAGGGTCTTTCCTTTGTAATTGTATATGCCGTGCGAGAGGTCCATCACCAGATGCCGCTCGCCTTCGGCTGGATAAGTGTAGCGATGGACCGCTGTCCGCGGGGTGGCCGACACCTCGGCACGGACGCCGTAATCCTCCAGGGTTACGGCGTAGTAGCCGGGGGCTGCGGCCTCGGTTTCGTGGCTGTAGCGGCTTCGATAGCCCTTTTCATGCTGGTCAGCCGTGCCGGGATTCAGATGCAGGATGCCGACAGTCGGCATCAGCAGGACATCTCCCAGGTCGGAGTGCCCTGTTCCGCTCAGGTGCGTATGCGAAAAGCCCACTATCGTCGGATCATCCCAGCGATAGCCGGCACAGAGGGAATAGACCTCCGGCTGATACTTCCCGGCCACGTTGTGCGGGATAGTATCGGTGTCCGGGCTCACCTGCACACCGCCGAAGGGGACGCAGGCCCCGGGGAAGGTGTGCCCCATGCCGGACGTGCCGATGAAGTGATCGACATACCGCGAGGGCTGCGCGTTTGACGGCAGGATGACAATGAAAGCCAGGCTGACAGCCAGACAGATATGGTACAGCTTCTTCATGAAGCTTTTAGAGGAGCTATTTCGTTGAGAACCTGTAGATGACGGTATGGTGATAGGTCTCTCCCGGGCGCAAGACTGCGTTTCCGGGGAATTCCGGCTTATTCAGGGTATCGGGATACAGCTGGGACTCCAGCGCGATAGCTACACGGTTACCCGAGAAGAACTGGAGGCCGGGCTTGTCGTTGAGGACTTCCATCACCCTCCCCGAGGTCGGGGAATAAACGGAAGCCACGACCTCCACCTGCCCCTCTTCCGTATGGTTCAGGCAGAAATTCTGGTCGAAACTGCGGACCATCCCTTCGGGAATGGCCGGAGCCTGCGCGCCGGGGCCGCCGGGGCCGCCGAAGGCGCCCCGCCCGGCGGGAGTGGCGACCTGCCGGTCGCCAAGCTTGACGGGCTTACTGAAATCGTAAGGCGTTCCCTCCACCGGCAGGAGCTTGCCCGTAGGGATAAGGGAATTGTCCGTTTCGGTAATGGCGTCGGCATTTATATATATTACATGGTCGAGAGCATTCTCCGCCGGGAAACCGTTGAGATTGAAATACACGTGATGCGACAGGTTGCAGACGGTGGGCTTGTCCGTGGTAGCCTCGTAATTGATCGCTAAGCCATCGTCGTCAGTTATCGAAAAGGTCAGGAAGGTTTTCAGCGTACCGGGGAATCCGTCCAGTCCGTCCTCGAGGACACAGCTCATCACCACAGATCTTTCGGTTACCTCTTCCACATCCCAAACGGTGTGGTCGAAGCCCTTCGACCCCCCGTGGAGGGTATGCTGACCGTTGTTTTTGGTCACATTATACTCTACGCCGTCCAGGGTGAAAGTTGCATTCCCTATGCGGTTAGCATAACGGCCGAGGGCGGATCCTACTGGATTCCTGCTGAAAGTCTGGTACTGCTGGATGTTGTCATTGTGGCCGACGACATTCGTATAGTTACCGTCCTTGTCGGGAGTATAGATTCCGACGATATAACCGGCGAAATTGGTTACCTGTGCGGTAATCCTGCCGTTCGTGATGGTGTAGAGGGAAACCGGCTTCCCATCGATCTCCATTTCAAAATCGGATTTGTCAAAGAGGTTGCCCGGAGCCTTTGTCTGGGCATTTGCCGAAATGCAGCAGAACAGCGCCATGGCGCACACGGCTGCAGACTTGAAAAGAGCTGTCATTTTCATATTGGTTATCTGTTCGTTCCGAAGTTACAAGCGAATCTACACAAAAAAAGTCAGAAATAATTTGGTTTATAATGTAAACTTGTTTATATTTGCAGTGGGGTTCCGGAAGACTGCGCAGCTTTCAGGAGTCTCCAAAACAAGCTAAATAATTGATACAATGGAACAAAACAAAGAAATGACGGCCCAGGAAAGCCTCAGGATCATCACTGAAACGATGAACAACAATCGGCAGGAGATCGTGCGTCACGGAGGAAAATACTTCTTTATGTGGGGCATCCTGCTCACAGTTTTCTCCCTTCTGGTTTACATCCTGTGGAAGACTACTGACAATGCCGCCTGGAACAATCTCTGGTTTGCAATGCCGGTGATAGGCTTCCCTCTTTCGATGTGGCTTAGGAAAAAGGATGGCGTCCGGGCAGAGAATGTGATCACCCGCATGAACAGCGGCATCTGGAGGACATTCTGCATCTTTGCCTGCTCGGTAGCTCTGTTTACCGTGCTGTTTTCCTTTATCGGCAATTCACCCCTTGGCGGTCTCGTCCTTGGGGCCAGCCTGACTTCGCAGATCGTTCTCCTTTTCGGCATGGCCGAGACCATCAGCGGCATAGCCCTCAAGAACTGGGCGATCAAGGTCGCCGGAGTCGTGACCGGTATCGGAGGAATGATCATCTATTACATCTCCGGAGCCGAGAAGGAGCAGATGCTCATCTTCACCTTCGCAGGCATAGTCCTGGCCGTAACCGGCCTGATTGTCAAATATCAGTACAAGTAAGCCATGTTTCCCAAACTAGATCCGCTGCTGCATTCCGAGCTCCGACTGGCCGTAATGTCCATACTGGCCGGGGTAGACGAGGCGGACTTTACCTTCATCAAGAAGCAGACAGGCGCCACCTCGGGAAACCTCAGCGTCCAGATCGACAAGCTTACCACCGCGGGCTACATCACCGTAGAGAAGGGATTCAAGGGCAAGATGCCCCGGACCACCTGCAAGATTACTCCCGCCGGCCAGGAAGCCTTCTCCAACTATGTGGAGGCCCTGAAAGAGTACCTCTCCTCCGGTGCTCAGGGGTAAAATCTCCCAAAACATCCGTCAAGGGGCAGATTCGTCATGGATCTGCCCCTTGACGGGCTTTAAAGGATGGTCGCGGCTCAGATTCTCGGTTTCCGGACAATACGGATGATGAGAGAAATGATGTAGACTATAGTGCCATAGGCAGCAGGGATCAATGCGCACGGAACGGCTCCCCAGATAATGTACGAGTCCACATCCGGCATATTCTCCACAATAGCCCTGCCCATCACCATAAACTCACAGAGCGTCCACAGCCACCCCGTGGCCAGGGCAACAAGACCTGTCTCCTTCACCCAAGCCGGAGCTTTCCAGGCGGCAAAGAACAAGGCGATGAGAAGCAGTGTGACAACGCAGATGCCGAAAGGATCGGCGGACATAACGAATTTGAAAAGGTTGAAAGCAAGAGGATACATGATGATACGGTTTCAGTTGAACTTTATGGGTCGGAATTCCTTGTTGCAAAGGTACGTATGACACGGGCAAAAATGCAAGGTCGAATCCGGCCAACCTTTCGTCAAATCCCCTCGACCGGTTTTTGGCCATTGATACGAGACTTGTTTTCGCGGAAGAATGTTGTATTTTTGCAACAGGTATGAAGAAGACCGTCATCATCATAGCATACTGGTTGGCCGCCATTTTTCTGACGGCTCTCCTGCTGACGAGCCTTGACTATGACCTGGGACACGCGGTTATCATGGCCCTGTCTTTCCTGCCGGCCGCCATGGCCCTGTCCTTTTTCCTTCCCAAGGTGGAAAGGGGCAAGAACAGGAGGCAGCGCCTGCTGGACACCATCTATATCATCCTGGGAGTAATGACGGCCACCTTCTTTTTGATTTACCTCTTCCAGATACTCTTCATCTTCGTCCTCGACCGTTCCAAGTCCCCGGCATGGGACCTGCCGGCCATGCTGTGGAACCCCGTTTTCGTCGCGGCTGTCTTAGCCATTCTCGCCTATGGGCATTATCTCTTAGTGAGATGGCTGGACAAGCGCTTCCCGTCTGACAGGCCGATAACCTTCACCTCCGATTATCGCAAAGTCTCCGTGAAAAAAGACGATATCCTCTACGTGGAATCGCGTGATTCAGAAGTATGGGTAGCCACGCGCGACGGCCAGCTGTACCGCAACAAGACCGGTATCGGCCAATGGGAGAATCTTCTGGGAGACGGTTTTCTCCGGATCCACCGTTCCTTCCTGGTCCACGTTGCCGATGCCGAGCTCACGTCGCCGGACATCGTCACCGTCGCCGGACAATCCATCCCCGTTTCCCGCAAATACAAAGACAGCGTCAGGGCTGTCCTGTCGATTATTTCGTAAATTGCTATGGACAAGAAGAATCTTTTCATACAAGCCATCGGCAAATTCCTGCTGGGTGTGGTTTTACTGGGCTTGCTGATCTTCGTTCCGGCCGGCTCGCTTTCCTATTGGCAGGGATGGCTCTTTATGGGTATCCTTTTCGTGCCGATGTTCGTGGCCGGGCTGGTAATGATGGCCAAGAATCCGGAACTGCTCCGCAAGCGGCTCAATGCGAAGGAAGAGGAGAAAGAACAGAAACTTGTCGTAGCACTAAGCGGCTTGATTTTCATTGCCGTTTTTCTTGTAGCAAGCTTCAACTGGCGGTATCAGTGGATCCTGCTGCCGGACTGGGCTGTATGGATAGCGGCTGCGGTATTCCTGACTTGCTACTTGCTTTATGCCGAGGTGCTGCGGGAGAACACCTACCTTTCCCGAACTATTGAAGTGCAAGAGAATCAAAAGGTTATCGATACGGGGCTTTACGGAATCGTCCGACACCCGATGTATTCGGCCACTACGCTTCTGTTCCTGTCCATGCCGTTGGTGCTGGCTTCTCCTATCTCTTTTGCCATCATGCTCCTGTACATCCCTCTCATTGCAAAACGCATCAGGAACGAAGAAAGAGTCCTTGAGGAAGGGCTGCAGGGATACAAGGAATACAAAACCCGAGTGAAGTACAAGGTGATTCCGTATATCTGGTAAATAATGAAACACGAGATTATCGAACTGCACGATGTGCAGATTATCGGCATGGCCAAAAAGATTGCCTTCAACGAGGCAAAGGAAGAATGCCCCAAGTTCTGGGCCGAGTATGTGGAAAAGATTGTCAAGCCTGTGTTTTTTGAGAAGCAGGAACCCGACGCTTTCCAGAAAGCAGCTTTCGACAATGGTGTCGGTGAGTTCGGACTCTGCACTTGCGACATTCCCATTCACAATTGTGCTACCTGTTGGGAAGCAAATTTCGGCGCATGCAGGAAAAACACCTTTACATATGTCATAGGAGGTATTTATAAAGGTGGAGACGTGCCGGAAGGCATGCAGCTTTTCCCCATTCATAGCGGAAAGTGGCTGAAGATGCATTTCGAAGGAGGCATGAAAGCCTTCCAGGAGCAGTACACGAAGTTCCATAAGGAATGGATACCCGCCCATCCCGAGTATAAATGGGCACCGAATTCCTGTTGCATGGAATGGTATCACGGTACTGACATCCAGTCGACCGACTACCAGTGTGGGGTGATGATGCCGTTGAAGGTATAGCCTCGATTGGGAATCGAACCCTGAGACCCATCAAACATTGAACGACTTGTATCGTAATAGGAAAGTGAAAACTCGAAAATAGGAAATGCCTTGCAATTTGTGCTACTTTCTGTGCAACTCTTAATAGCAAACCGCATCGTAGATATCTACAATGCGGTTTTTCTGTGCCTCGGGCGGGAATCGAACCCGCACGGCCGTTTCGGGCCAAGGGATTTTAAGTCCCTCGTGTCTACCATTTCACCACCAAGGCGGTAAAGTGGACCGACGGGCAGGCGCAAATGCCTCGCGCGCCGGGGCTTTATCGTTGCAAATATAATAAAAACCCGTGAATTCCGGGGAATCGGTGCGGGAAATGGGCAAAAACCCGCACGGTCAGCCTCGATCCGAGCTTTCCGTGCGGGATTTGGCCGGAAACTCGCACTGGGGCGGAGAGTAGAGGGCGGAGCAATTTGGAGCGAGCGCAAAAACGGCCTTTGAGAGCAGAAAATGCTCCTAAGGCGGGATTGTAATGTGGCCTTAGGAGCAAAAAGTGCCGTAGAATGCCGTTTTTGCTCTCGTGCCGGATCGGGAGCCGAGGGTGAGGGAAGAAACACAATGGGTCAGGGCAAAGCAGGAGGATGGGATTTGCCGGGAGCGGGAAAATGCGTATCTTTGTGCGCTTAACAGACAGACAAGGAATGATAAAGGCAGTTGTGTTCGACATGGGCGGGGTGATCGTGAGGCTGGACATGGATACGTGCATCTCCAACTTCAAGGAACTCGCCGGGTTCGAGGATATAGAAGAGTATCTGGACAGGTTTCACCAGAAGGGATTCATCAGTGACCTGGAGGAGGGCAAGATCAAGCCGGAGGATTTCGACCGGGAGTGCCTGAAGCACAGCAGACCGGGGACGACAGCGGAGACGGTGCGCTTCTGCTTCTGCTCGCTGCTTGACGGTGTGGAGGAGGATTCGGTGGAGCTGATCCGCTCGCTGAGGGGTCGGTACGACCTGTACGTGCTGAGCAACAACAATCCCATCTCGCGGGCGTATTTCTGCGACATGCTGAGGGCGCGCGGGCTGGATCCGGACGAGGTGTTCAAGGATCAGTTCTATTCGTACGAGATGCGCATGCTGAAGCCCGCGAGGGAGATGTTCGAGTGCGTGATCAGGAGGATCGGGGCGAAACCGGAGGAGATCCTGTTTATCGACGATGCGGCCGACAACGTCGAGGCCGCGGCTGCAGCAGGCATCAGGACGCTCTGGCTGCGGCCGGGCATGGACATCGCAGCGGAAGTGGAGAAAAAGCTGGCGGAATAGAGCCTTCTCTTTGCTAAGAGTGAAAAAAGACGCATAAACGCAAAAGATATGGCAAGCGAAATCAGGAACGCGGCCCTGTGGCCGGACGGAGAATTGAAAATAGAATGGGTCAGGCACCACATGCCGCTGTTGAATGGCCTGGAGGACGAGTTCAGGGCTGAACAGCCCTTCAAGGGCCTGAAAATAGCCCTCTCGGTCCACCTCGAGGCCAAGACGGCGTACCTCTGTGAGGTCCTGGCCGCCGGAGGCGCCGAAATGTTCGTCACCGGCAGCAATCCGCTGTCGACGCAGGACGACGTGGCCGCGGCGCTCGTACACGCGGGACTGAACGTCTTCGCGTGGTACGACGCGACTCCGGAGGAGTACGCGCGCCACTGCCGCCGCGTGATCGAGGCCGGCCCGAACGTCATCATCGATGACGGCGGAGACCTCGTCCACCTGCTCCATACGGAGTTCCCGGAGCTGATCCCGCAGGTCATCGGCGGCTGCGAGGAGACCACTACGGGTATCCTCCGCCTCCAGCGCCTCGACCGTGAGCACAAGTTGATGATCCCTATGGTGCTGGTGAACAACGCTGAATGCAAGCACTTCTTCGACAACCGCTACGGCACAGGCCAGTCCGTTTGGGACGGCATCAACCGCACCACGAACCTCATCGTGGCCGGCAAGACCGTGGTCGTGGCCGGCTACGGCTGGTGCGGCAAGGGCGTCGCGATGCGCGCCAAGGGCCTCGGCGCCCAGGTCATCGTCACTGAGGTGAATCCCGTCAAGGCCATGGAGGCCGTGATGGACGGCTTCAGCGTGATGAAGATGCGCCAGGCAGCCCCGCTGGGCGACTTCTTCATCACCGTAACCGGCTGCGACGGCGTCATCACCCGCGAGGACTTCCTCGCGATGAAGGACGGCGCCATCTGCTGCAACGCCGGCCACTTCGACTGCGAAGTCGACGTCGCCGGCCTGGCGAAGCTGGCCGTCGAGGCCAAGCCCGCCCGCCGCAACATCATGGGCTACACGCTGCCTGACGGCCGCCGCATCTACGTCATCGCCGAAGGCCGCCTCGTCAACCTCGCGGCTGGCGACGGACATCCGGCCGAGATCATGGACATGTCCTTCGCCATCCAGGCGCTGAGCGCGCGCTGGCTGGTCGCGAACCGCGACAGCATCGCGCGTGAGCCCGGCAGCATGGCCATCGACGTGCCGGAGGAGATCGACCGCACGGTCGCGGAGCGCAAGCTCGCCTCCTGGGGCTGCGAGATCGACGTCCTCACCCCCGAGCAGCGCGCCTACCTCTACGGAGAATAAAAGGTTTGCCGGCAAACGAAAGAAAAAGGCTTAGGAGTTTTCCTAAGCCTTCTTTATTACCGATCCGCCGGGCACAAGCTCCGGCCTGAGGATGATCGTGGTGTCGGTCGGTTCGTTCTCGATCATGGCGTGCAGCAGCTCGAACGACTTCTCGCCAAGCTCGCGGAGCGGCTGGACGATGTGTGCGATGGTGCTGGGACCGAGACGATAGAGGTCGCTCTCGTCGAAAGCGACGATGCCGATGTCCCTGGGAGTGCGCAGGCTGAGCTCATTCATAGCGCCGAAAGCGAGCGCCGTCAGCGAATATGTCGGCAGGAAGAAAGCCTCGACGCCGCGGTCGATGGCATCCTTGATGATATTGGGCATAAGCTTCTGCGGGTCGCCGTAGGAAGTGGTGTTGACGTGGCTCTCGAGCCCGTGCGCGGCCATGGTCCTGCGGTAGCCCTCAGCCCTCTCGGAGATACTGGAGATATCGAGGTCGTAGGAGATCATCTCGATCTTACGGTATCCGTTGCCGATGAGGAACTCGGTGGCCATGTCACCGGCCTCGACATCGTTGAGCAGGACCTTGCCGACATCCTCGAGCCCCTCGATGTCGCGGTCCAGCAGGACCACGGGCACCCGGGCGTCGATGGCCTTGGAGATGGCCTCCTGGCTGCCGGGAACCGGCGCCACGATGAGACCGTCGATGTTGTAGGCCAGGACGGTGTCGATGACGGAGGCGAGCTTCTCTGCGTTCTCGTCGGACGAGCAGAACAGCACGGTATAGCCGTACTGCGCCGACTTGTCCTCGATGTAGCGGGAAATGCCTGCGAAATAGTTGTTGGCGATGTCGGTGGTGATGACGGCGATGGTATTGGAGCGCCCGCTGCGAAGCGAGGCGGCAGCGGCGTTGCGCCTGTAACCGAGGCGTTTGGCGACTTCGAGCACCCTGGCTGCGGTCTCAGGATTGACCGGGCAGTCCAGGCGGCCGTCCTCGCCGACCTTGGCGTTCATGACGAAAGATACCAGCGTAACAGATACGCCGGCCTCGCGGGCGACATCCTTGATGGTGATCTTCTTCATAATTTTAGTTAATTACATCTACAAAGATAAGAAAAAGTAAAGAAGTCCGACTTTTAGTATCGAACTTCTTTAAAAATTCAGCTCTAAATTGCGAATTACTCAGCCTGAGGGGCCTCGGCGGCAGCCTCTGCGGGAGCCTCGACCTTCTTGGCGCGGCTGCGGCGGGTGCCCTTCTTGGCGGCCTTGGGCGCTGCGGATGCGAGGGCGGCCTCATTGAAGTCGACCAGCTCGATCAGCGCCATCTCGGCGGCGTCTCCCTGACGGAAACCGGTGTGGAGCACGCGGGTGTATCCGCCCGGACGGTCGGCGACCTTCGGAGCGACGGTACGGAAGAGCTCGCTGACGGCTTCCTTGTTCTTCAGGAAGCTGAACACTACGCGACGTGAATGTGTGGAATCTTCCTTGGACTTGGTGATGAGGGGCTCGACATAGCTCTTGAGAGCCTTAGCCT
>JBGUGW010000305.1:0-3453 GCA_045111695.1 Candidatus Cryptobacteroides sp.
TCATCAAAGGTCATTCCCTATCGAGCCGCCTGCTGAACGGCAATCTCCTGAAAGGCGGAGAATACACCTCCAACCATGACCACCGCATGGTCATGGCCCTGAAAGTGGCTTCGCTAGGCTCGTCGTCGCCTATCATCATCGACGACGAGCAGTGCGTCGCCAAGTCTTTCCCTGATTTCCTGACACTGTTCTGCGACAGGTGATGAAGAAAAGGGGACTCATAGCGCTGACGCCCATCCTGGTATTTCTCGGGGTGTATCTGGTCACGTCGATTGTCATCAAGGACTTCTACAAGGTCCCGGTGGCTTCGGCTTTCCTTCTGGCATCGGTCTATGCCGTCCTGATTTCCAAAGGTTCTTTGAGGGAGCGTCTGGATGTCTTCTCCGAAGGAGCGGGCAATCCGCGTATCCTGCTGATGGTCTGGATATTCATCCTTGCTGGGGCGTTCGCGCAGACGGCAAAGGATATCGGGGCCATCGATGCTACGGTGAATCTCACCCTTCGGGTCATTCCCGGCTCGATGCTCTTCGCCGGCCTTTTCTTCACCGCATGCTTCATCTCGATGTCCGTCGGCACCAGTGTCGGCACCATCGTAGCGCTCGTGCCTATCGCCACGGGAATAGCCCAGGAGGCGGGATTCTCCGAAGCTTTCATGGCCGCCATCATCGTCGGCGGCGCTTTTTTCGGAGACAATCTCTCGTTCATCAGCGATACGACCATTGCCGCCACCAAGGCCATGGACTGTGACATGAAGGACAAATTCAAGGCCAATATCCGGATTGTCGCCCCTGTGGTGCTGGTAATATTCGTCATCTATATCATCAAGGGCATAGGCGTCGACGTTGCTGTCGAGCCCGGCGTCGCCGAGCCCGTAAAGCTGATCCCATACCTGCTGGTCCTTGTGCTGGCCCTCGCGGGAATGGATGTACTGCTGATCCTGTCACTCGGCATCGCCGTAAACCTCCTGATAGGTCTCTTTACCGGCAGCCTCGGTTGGACAGACTGGCTGTCATCCGTCGGCGAAGGCATCGGCGGCATGGGCAGCCTGATCATCGTCACGCTGCTGGCAGGCGGAATGATGGCGCTCATACGCACCGGCGGCGGGCTTGACTGGCTCGTAGGAGCCCTCACCCGCCGCCTCGGCTCCTCCGCCTCTACCGCCAACCCTGCTGCTACGCCTTCTTCTACTGTTTCCCGGCGGCAGCGGCGCGGCGCCGAGCTCAGCATCGCCGCGCTTGTCAGCCTCGCCAACCTATGCACGGCCAACAACACCATCGCCATTATCACCGTCGGCGGCATCGCCAAGGATGTTGCCGACCGCTTCGGCCTTGACAAACGCCGCGTCGCCAGCATCCTCGACACCTTCTCCTGCTTCGTCCAGGGGCTGATTCCCTACGGCGCGCAGCTCCTGATGGCCTCCGGCCTGGCAGGCGTCGGTGCCGCAGCCATCATCCGCTACCTCTATTACCCCTTTGCCCTCGGCATCGTAGCCCTCGCCGCAATCTTTATCCCCTCCAGAAAGCAGACTTAAACATGCCAATAGCCCCGTCATGTGTAAAGTAAGGACGAAACATCTCCTCGCCGTAAATGGCCTGATGTGGACAGCCATCGGGACGAAGATCACCGTCACGGGAGTGAGCCATTATATCCGGCTCTTCACTGGGGCGGGCGATAATCTCCAGTCGGTCAGCCCGAGGGCCCTGCTATGGATGATTCCGCTATCTATTGTGGTGTTTGCCGCATTCTACATGATGTTCACGGGAGTTGTCCGGAAGTATTCGGCCCGCATCATGGCCATGACCGAGGAAAAGACTCCTGTCTGGAAAACCTTCAGTCT
The DNA here is from genome assembly GCA_045111695.1 of Candidatus Cryptobacteroides sp. Taxonomy (GTDB): domain Bacteria; phylum Bacteroidota; class Bacteroidia; order Bacteroidales; family UBA932; genus Cryptobacteroides. The sequence continues at coordinate 1,838 of JBGUGW010000305.1, forward strand.
CAAAGGCTACCTCATCATCGCTTTCATGATTTCCCTTGGCATAGGCTTGAAGCATATCCCAGGTATTCCCGACAGCTTTTTCGCCTGGTTTTACTGCGGCCTCGGCCCCGGCCTCCTCTCCGCCGGCATCCGTTTCCTCCTCCGCTGGGCAGGCTATAAACAATGAATACAAACAACTTGAAGATATGGAAAGACTTTTTGTAAGGACAAGATTGTCGGCTGCCGTGAGGGCGGCGATCGGTTTAGGGGCGGTGATTGTGATGGTTATTTCTGCCGTCTCCTGCAGGGAACAGAAGACGGTGGTCATTCTCGGTGACTCCTATTCGACCTTTGACGGGTATGTGCCGGAGGGATTCGCAATATGGTACGATTCGAATCCGAAGGAGGAGAACGACGTTACGGCCGTGCAGCAGACATGGTGGTACAAGCTATGTCGGAAGGAAGGCCTTAAGCTGTTGGGCAACAATAGCTATAGCGGTTCGACGGTATGCAATACCGGTTATGACGGGGCCGACTATTCCGACAGGTCGTTCATCACGAGGATGCCGCAGACCCTGGGATACAGTGCCGATAGGCCGAACATCATCCTGATATTCGGCGGTACCAATGACTCCTGGTCCAATGCGCCGCTGGGTTCGCTGAAGTACTCCGACTGGACGGAGGAGGACCTGAAGCAGGCGCTGCCGGCGTATTGCTATATGCTGAACTACTACAAGATGTACGCTCCGGAGTCCCGGGTGATCAATATCGTCAACGACGGCTTGAAGCCGGAGATCACCGAGGGGATCGTGGAAGCGGCGAAGCATTACGGGATGGAGTACGTGAGGCTTGAGGGCATCGACAAGGGCTGGGGCCATCCCAGCATCAAGGGGATGCAGCAGATCTGCGACGCCCTTGCCGCCATCCTTTGACGCATTTGCACCATTGCATCCTTCGACCGGTGGTAGAAGGATGATGAAAGCTATAACAGGTCGGCGAGGACGATGGCGGTCATGGCCTCGACGATGACGGGGGTGCGGAGGGCGAAGCAGACGTCGTGCCTGCCCTTGACCCGGAGGGTGTCCTCGCGGTTCTCGGCGAAATTCCAGGTACGCTGGGCTTTGGCGATGCTGGAGGTGGGCTTGAAGGCGACGCGGAAGACGAGCGGCGCGCCATTGGTGATGCCGCCGTTGACGCCGCCGGCGCCGTTCTTGACCGGACCGTCCGCCCCGAAGGGGTCGTTGTGCTCCGAGCCTTTCATGCGCGAGGCGGCGAATCCGTCGCCGAATTCGATGCCGCGGACGCCGGGGATGGAAAAGACGGCGTGCGAGACGAGCGACTCGACGGAGTCGAAGAACGGCTCGCCCAGGCCGATGGGCAGGCCGGTGGCGGTGCACTGCACCACGCCGCCCAGCGAGTCGCCTTCGGCGGCCGTGGCGGCGAGGAGTTCAGGCCACCGCGCTTTGTCGGCGCAGCCGCCGACCTCTATCAGTTCTGCCTGTATATCAATGCCTTCCAGTACTCTCTTGGCGACGACGCCGGCGGCTACCACCGGCAGGGTGATTCTGCCGGAGAAGTGCCCGCCGCCGCGCGGGTCGTTGGCCCAGTCCCATTTGACGGCGGCAACATAATCGGCA
>JBGUGW010000306.1:0-6245 GCA_045111695.1 Candidatus Cryptobacteroides sp.
TAAGAAATTTTCCTCAGAGCGGAATCCCGTATCCTCCGGGAGCGTCTCACCGCGGGCCACAGCCCCTGCCCCGGCATCCACGGCGAGGGCGTCGCAGCGCTCATTCTCGGGATGGCCGGCATGGCCCTTGATCCAGTGGAAGGTCACACGGTGCCGGGAATACACCTCCAGGAAACGCATCCAGAGGTCGACGTTCTTGACCTTCTTCCACCCTTTCCTCTGCCAGTTCTGGAGCCAGCCCTCAGTGATGGCTTTGACTACATAGCTGGAGTCGCTGAACACCTCGATCCTGGCATTGTCCCACTTGACCGCCTCAAGGCCTGTTATCACCGCAAGGAGCTCCATGCGGTTGTTGGTCGTACAGGCAAAGCCCCCGGACAGCTCCTTGCGTAGCGGACCGCAACACAATACCACCCCGTAGCCCCCGGGCCCGGGATTGCCGCTGGATGCTCCGTCGGTATAGATGGAGATTGTCGGACTCCAATCCGGAGTCTGTAGATTGTCATTAGCCATTACACAAAAATAGGCATTTTATCCCATAGTCTTTAAATCTTTTGCGTAAATTTGCATAATATAACGCTTACGGATCAGCTTCGACATGGGATTGTTCAGCCGCAAATATTCGATAACTGACAAAAGGCTCCTGGATGGAGCTACGGACCATCATTCGCACATTCTCTTCGGCGTGGACGACGGCATCGCCAAGCCCGGTGATTCCCTCGCCATCCTCGCCATGCTCGAAGAGGCCGGCCTCCGTTCGCTATGGCTCACCCCGCACACCATGGAGGACGTCCCGAACACCACGGCCGGACTGACAGAGCGCTTCGAGGAACTCAAGGCCATGTACCACGGCCCTATCGAGCTCCATCTTGCATCCGAGTACATGATGGACGAACTCTTCGAGAAGCATCTGGCGGAGAAGGATTTCCTGTTCCATAGGGAGGAAGGCTCCATCCTGATGGAGACATCCACATGGTCCGGGCCCTACAATTTCTGGGACATGATAGACCGCACCATGCGCTCCGGCTTCCGGCCGGTGCTTGCGCATCCAGAGCGTTATGAGTACATGGGCGAGAAGGAGTACGCCCGCCTGCACGGCATGGGGGTGCGTTTCCAGATGAACTATCCTTCCATGCTCGGCTACTATGGAGAGCATGTGAAGGACAAGGCCGCCATGATCCTTAAGAAAGGCTGGTACGACATGGCGGGGTCGGACTGCCACCGTGTCCGCGCCATCAAGCACCAGCTTGAGGAAAAGGTCCTGAAAAAGGATGCTGCCGAAGCATTGAGAAGCATACTAACAGTTTAGCCATGAATATATTAGTTACCGGAGCCAACGGACAGTTGGGCAGGGAGATCCGGAACGCTTCCGCCGGAAGCGGGCATCGTTTCATTTTCACCGACGTCTCACAGGCGCCGGATGTCGAGACGGTCTACCTGGACATCACCAATCCCGATGCCATACGCATCATCTGCCGTTCGGAGGACATCGACGTCATCGTGAACTGCGCCGCCTATACCGACGTGGAGAAGGCGGAGAGCGACCTGACCTTCGCCGACCTGCTGAACCACACCGCCGCCGCGCAACTCGCCACGGTGGCGAAAGCGCGCGCCGCCACCCTCATACATGTCTCCACCGACTATGTATTCGACGGCGAGGCAAATGTCCCCTACAGGGAAAGCGACGAGCCCAGTCCCCTCGGGGCATACGGCATCACCAAGTATGCCGGGGAGCGCTCCATCATGAATTCCGGATGCAACTATCTCATCTTCAGGACGGCATGGCTCTACTCGCCGTACGGCAAGAACTTCGTCAAGACGATGGCCCGCCTGACGGGCTCCAACGCCGGAATCAAGGTCGTGTTCGACCAGGTCGGGACTCCGACCTACGCCGCCGACCTCGCCGGGCTGATCGTACGGATCATCGACGGTGGCATGCTTGACCGTACCGGCGTGTACCATTTCACCGACGAGGGCTGTATCTCGTGGTACGACCTGGCCGTTGCCGTGAACAGACTCTTAGGACATGAATGCGTAGTGAGCCCCTGCCATACTGACGAGTTCCCGACCAAGGCCCGCAGGCCGAAGTATTCCGTGCTTGACAAGACCAAGGTCAAGGAAACCTTCGGGGTTACCATCCCCTACTGGCTCGACTCCCTTGAAGACTGCATATCCCGCCTCAAAGCTGAAAAGTAATGAAGACGAAACTGCTTGGCAAGACTCCCGACGAACTGAAGGCGGCCGCCGTGGCCGTCGGCCTGCCGGCATATACCGGCGGACAGATCGCCCAGTGGATGTATGCCAAGCGTGTCCGCAGTTTCGACGGGATGACAAACATCTCGAAAGCGGGGCGTGAGAAACTCGCAGAGAAATATGATCTCGGCGTCAGCGAAGCCATCGGCGTCGCCATTTCCACCGACGGAACGAAGAAATACCTTTTCCCGGTGAACTGCCCGAAGGTTCCGGGCCTGGACGCGTACGAACAGTCGCGTCCCGAGGAGCTTGAAAGCGCTGCCGTAGAGGCGGTCATGATCCCGGACGAGGACAGGCGCACCCTGTGCGTTTCCTCCCAGTCCGGCTGCCGCATGGGATGCAGGTTCTGCATGACCGGAAGGCAGGGATTCCACGGGCAGCTTTCAGTCGCCGACATACTGTCGCAGTTCATCGCAGTGGACGAGAGCCATGAGCTTACGAATGCGGTTTTCATGGGAATGGGAGAGCCGCTTGACAATTATGACAATGTCATGCGCGCGATAGAGGTCCTGACCGCGGACTGGGGTTTCGGCTGGAGTCCGAAACGCATCACGCTGTCTTCGGTGGGAGTCCTTCCCAACCTCAAGCGCTTCCTCGACGAATCCCGCTGCCACCTGGCCATCAGCCTGCACAACCCCTTCCCCGATGAGAGGAAGGAACTTATGCCGGTAGAGAAAGTCTGGTCCATCGAAGAGGTCGTACGGCTGATCCGCCGCTACGATTTCTCGGGACAGCGCCGGGTGAGTTTCGAATACATCATGTTCTCGGGGCTGAACGACACCAAACGGCACGAAGACGCACTCATCCGCCTGCTCCGCGGCCTGGAGTGCCGGGTGAACCTCATCAGGTTCCACCGCATTCCGGACTTCCCCCATATTCCCAGTCCCGCACCGGTCATGGAGGGTTTCCGCGACAGGCTGAACGCCCACGGCATCACATGCACCATACGCGCCTCACGCGGAGAGGACATCCTCGCCGCATGCGGCATGCTTGCAGGAAAGCACGGAGAAAAATCAAAGCAATGAAAAGACTGACCATAGCACTCCTTATCCTCGGACTGAACCTCCTCTGCGCCATGCCGGTTGCAGGGCAGGTCGATTTCCAAAGCTACGACCCCGTCGGAGACTCGATCGTTGTGGCGCGCATGCGGGCCAAGATGGACCGCATCAGGCGCCGCCGCCCCACCGTGGCGCTGGTCCTCAGCGGCGGAGGCGCCAAGGGCGCCGCGCATGTCGGGGTATTGAAATACCTCGAAGAAGTGGGCATCCCCGTTGACATGGTGCTCGGAACGAGCATGGGAGGCCTCGTCGGAGGCTTGTACTCCATCGGTTACAGTCCCGAATTCCTTGACTCCCTGATGCGCACCGCGGACTGGGACCTCGCCCTCAGCGACAGGGTGCCGCAGGAGCTCATTGCCTACAGGCAGAAGAAATACAAGGAGAAATACTTCGCCTCCGTCCCGTTCATCTACGATGTGAAGGACCTCTTCAACCGCAACCCCGAAGAATCGCTCCAGGACCGCAACCGCGGCCTTCACTTCGGTGCAGGGGACGAGTCCGGTGAGCGCACCTTGCGCGACAATCTCTTCGGAAGCCTGCCCTCGGGCTATATCTTCGGACACAACGTCAACAATATATTCAGCGGACTTACAGTAGGTTATCAGGGTTTCGTCGATTTCACGACATTGCCTATCCCGTATTTCTGCATCGCGACCGAAATGGTCTCCGGCCTGGCATACCTCTGGCACGAGGGAGACCTCAACACCGCCCTGAGGTCCACGATGTCCATTCCCGGCATCTTCGCGCCGGTTAAGACCGGCGACAAGATCTTCGTCGACGGGGGGATGCGCAACAACTATCCTACTGACATCGCCCGGGAGATGGGAGCCGACATCATCATCGGCGTCGAGCTCTCCGACAGGGACATGACATATCAGGACATCAACAACATCGCCGACCTCATATGGCAGGCGGTCGATATCCTTGGCCGTGATTCCTTCAAGAAGAATGTGAACATCCCCGACATCACCGTCAAGCCCGACCTCCATGAATTCAACATGATGAGTTTCGATACGGAAAGCGTAGCAGTCATCATCCAGCGCGGGTACGATGCGGCAGTAGCGCATAAGGAAGAGATAGAGGACCTGAAACGCAGGCTGGGGCCGGACGAGACGGAGTTCCAGAGTCCCCCCGCCGTAGACCTCGGACAGATACCCATCGTGCTGTCAGCCATGAGTTTCGAGGGTATCTCACGCGACGAAGCCGACTACCTTATGGGCAAGTTGAGCATCAAGCCATGGGACAGGGTCTACAAGAGTGACATCGAGGAGGCAGTGGCCACCATCCTTGCCACCGGATCGTTCGATTTCGTCCGCTATGAGCTGCTCGGGGAAAGCGAAGTGTTCACCCTGAACATCATCTGCCAGAAAGGTCCGGCCCACCAGGCCGGCATCGGCATGCGCTTCGACACGGAGACCGTCGTGTCCGCACTTTTCAACCTCGGCCTCAACGTCCATCGCATCCGCGGATCGGCATGGGACTTCACCCTGAAAATCGCCTCCAACCCATACCTGGGAGTGCATTACAGTATGAGATTCCCCGATTTCCCTACCCTCAATGCAGAACTCAACAACAGTTTCACCAACGCCAACTTCATCACATCCGGGTCATTGGTGCCTGCAGAAGGCGGAATGAATTTCAGGTACGGGAAATTCGCCCAGCGCTTCTATTTCTCCGATCTCAACTGGAAGCGGGCAGATATCAAGCTCGGCATCAAGAACGAGTATTTCGACGTGACTTCCATGCTCTCCGAATCATTCCTTCCGGAAGAATATGACAGGACCAATCTCCGCAACGATTTCCTCGTATTCTTCGCCGAGGGCAGGAACGACACTTTCGACAACGGATATTTCCCTACGAAGGGTTACAACATCGGTGGCTCATACCAGTATATCATCGGAGGTCTCATCACAGAGACCAATCCCGTCCATATCGTCCAGCTGGATGCATCCAAGATAATCCGCACCGGAGGGGTGCTGGACATCATCCCTTCCATATACACCCGCTGCGCGATAGGGCAGCAGCTGCCCGTGGCATACATGAACATCGCCGGAGGAAGCCTTGCCGGAAGGTACATGGAACAGCAGGTGCCGTTCATCGGCATCAACAATGCGGTGCCGCTCAGCGACAAGATGGTCAAGATGGACCTGGACTTCCGCTTCCATCTGACCAGCAACAACTGGCTTACGTTCAAGGGAAGCATAATCAAGGATTCGGACCATTTCGACCGTGACCTGCTGTGGACCGGCGACACGACCTACGGCGTCGGAGCCGAATACGCCTACAACACCATCATGGGTCCCCTCAAGTTCAACGTTCATTATTCCAACCTCACTAACAAGGTCGGGGCATATCTCAGCTTCGGATACGATTTCTAGGCATGGAGAAGGAAAAAGTGCTGCCATACCTGCAGAATCTCTGCGCCAAGCGGGAGTACTGCCGTTCCGAGATCCTGAAGAAGGCTGAAACCGCGCTCGAGGGCGACAGGCAGGCGGCGCAGGAGATGCTCGACTCGCTGGTCGCAGACCGCTTCGTAGATGATGCGCGCTATGCCGCCGCATTCGCGCGCGAGCGCTCCTCCCTTACCGGCTGGGGGCCGGAGAAGATCCGATACTCGCTGATGATGAAAGGCATATCCAAAGCGGACATCGCCGCCGCGCTGGAGGAGGTCGACCAGGATGCTGCGGAAGCGAAACTTCTCAAGCTCCTGACAGCCAAACGCAACGCCCTTCAGGGCGACCCGTTCATCAAGTTCAAACTCATCAAATACGCCCTTTCACGGGGATACCGCTACGATGATGTCGGTCCTGCCGTCGAAAATATCCTGTCAGAAAATGAATAATAAATCGACCTTGTGCCCCGGTTTGGCCCAAGGTCGATTTATCTTTGCAAAAGTTTTGGAGACTCTGCGGTTATTGATATATTTGTCATGGC
>JBGUGW010000307.1:0-4973 GCA_045111695.1 Candidatus Cryptobacteroides sp.
CACCTTTCCACATGAAGCCAGTCGCCCAGGAGGGAAATTCCCCTGAGGCAGTCGCTTTTGTTGAATCCTGACCACCAGGCGAAGTCCTCCAGGGTCGCTGGTTGCCTGCTTCGGAAATACTTGCGTGTCAGCATCATGAGCGCCTCATCCCGGTCTGTCCTGGTTCTGGCGGGAAGCTTCTTGCCTGCAAGGGCGTATGTCGCCTTCAGAGGCAGCATATTCCCGCTGCAAAGGATTCCTGACATTTCAGACAACCTGACATGGTACGAGAGCCGGTGGTCATCCATCTTTATGTCTTTCTCTGCCAGCGCACGGATGAAATCTTCTTTGGTGGCGCTCCCAAGACGGTCTGCTGTCGAAGCAAGTATGTCACGTATCCGGCCGGCTTCATCGGATGGAATGCTGATCCTGTTGGCGGCCATCCAGCCTCTGGTCACGGCGAGTGCCTTAGGGGCGCAAAGGTCCAGCATCTGCCAGTAGTCTCCAGCTGATACCAGCTGCCATGTTCCACGCATCAAGTGGAAGCGGACGACCTTACCGCTGTCGAATGCGTCCTTGAAGCTCTTGAGAGAGGGCTTCCTGGTCCGCATCGCGACTGCCCAGTGGATTCCTTTGTGGTCCTGTGCCTGCATGGCGCCCATCCACTCCACGACTTCTTCAGGAGTGTAGAACTGCCGGCTGATAAGGTGCTGGCTGAGGAGACGCATCGAGACAGGATTCATATCAAGCTTCGCCTTGAGATTTCTTGACTATCTTCCATCCAAGGGCTCCTATCGCGAAGGACATCAGGGGCGACAGGATATTGAAGATGCAGAAGGGTGCATACACCAACGTCGGGACGGATAGTATCGTGGCCTGGGTCATTCCGCAACTGGACCATGGGAAGAGGGGAGAGGTGACAGTGGCTGAATCCTCCACGCTGCGGCTGAGGAGCCTTCCTTCGTAGCCTTCCTTCTCGTACGTTTCGCGGTATATGTTCGAAGTGAGAATTATTGAGAGGTACTGGTCAGAAACGATTCCATTGAGAACGGTCCCTGTAGCGACAGTGGAACCGACAAGTCCTGCCCTGGAGCGGCTGATATGCGCGAGGATGCCTGAGATCGTTGCCAGCATCCCGCTGCCTTTCATGCAGGCTCCGAAACACATCGCACAGATGATGAGGTAAACCGTGTTGAGCATTCCTGACATTCCTCTTGAAGTGACCAGCTGATTCACTTCCGGCACACCTGTGTCGAGGGAAACGGTATTGTAAACCATCTCGACTATGCCAGCGAAGTGGACCTTCGCTGCTGAACCGGCTGTGACTCCGGATCCTATCCCATAGACGATGTCCGGCTGGAAAATGACTGCAGCAACCGCTGCCGCGAGTGACGAGAGGGCCAGCACGATGATCGCCGGGAGCCGTTTCATGATGAGGACGGCGGTTATGGCAGGGACGACCATCACCCATGGGGTTATTCGGAATGTGCTGCTAAGGGTCGAGGAATATACTCCCATCTCTCCTTCCGGCACTCCGCCATGTGTGAATCCGAGTATGGCGAAGACTATCAATGTTATGGTGAAGGAAGGTACGGTGGTGATGTACATGTAGCGGATATGCTCGAACAATCCCACTTTGTTGAGGGATGATGCAAGTACGGTAGTGTCGGAAAGCGGGGATATCTTGTCTCCGAAGTAGGCTCCTGATATGATGGCTCCGGCAGTCATCGCATCGGAAAACCCTTCGGCGCGTCCTATTCCGAGGAGGGCGACGCCCACGGTGGCGATGGTAGTCCAGGAGGAGCCCGTCATGACGGATACGACGGCGCAGAGGATGCATGCCGTCAGCAGGAACACCTTCGGACTGATTATCTTGATGCCGTAGTAGATAAAGGCCGGGACAACTCCGCTCATCATCCATGTTCCGGAGATTGCGCCAATCAGGAAGAGGATCAGGATCGCCGACGCGAGATCGCCGACATTTCCTGCGATGGCCTTCTCGAACTCCTTCCACGGGGTCTTATACAGGCACATCGAAAGTGCTACGCATACCCCGGCTGCGACCAGGAGGGCTACCTGGGATGCCCCGAGGATGGAATCCGACCCGAAAATGGAGATGTCCAGGGCCAGCAAGGCGATGAGAACGACAAGAGGAATGAATGCTATGATGGTTCGCTTCATTTCAGACAGATAAACAAGGTATACACTGACTCGTTACTACCGCAAAGATACCAATTTCCCCCTTTTATTCCTATTTTTGTGTACGCAAATAATCAATTTGAACCATGAGGAATGCTTTCGGATATATCCTTGGATTCCTGGTCTTCGTGGCCGTTATCCCGGCGTTGATGTGGTGGGTCTCCGGCAGGAATCTGACCTGGGTTCCGCCTCTGCCGTTGGCGATCATTTCCATCGTACTGATGTTCTTGGGCCTGGCTCTGAGCATATGGTCGATCGTGTACATGAAGAAAGTAGGTGGGGGGAATCCATTCGATGCCTACAACCATGAGCTTGCACCCCGCACCAAGCATTTGATGACGGACGGACCGTACAGGTTCAGCCGCAATCCCATGCTCCTTGGAGTGTACATCTACTACATTGGCGTAATCATCTGGCTGCTGAAGTGCTGGCCACTCGTCGTGTTCGCTTTCATAGTTGTACTTCTCACCCTCCAGGTCCGCTCTGAAGAAAAGCGTCTGGAGGCCGATTTCGGCGAGGAATATCGGGTGTACAGGGAGAAGGTTCCGCGTTATTTATTCCGCCTTTAGAGGCTTTACGCTGCGCTTCAGCCAATGCTCCTTGAGCCACTCGCGAACAGGCTCGTCATAGATCTTCAGCAGGCCCCAGGCGAGGACGATCGAGAGGAAGAATATTCCAATACCCACCACGATGTGCTGCCACAGCGGTGCGCTTGTATTCTCCGCAACCCAGTTCATCTGCATGTACATCAGCGGGTAATGTGTGATATAGATAGGGTAGGAAATGTCACCCAGCCATTTGCACACGGCCGTGCTCCTGGCGTCGGTGGTCTTGGAGCCTGCACCGGCAAGGACTATCAGAGGGAACAGAATCAGGATGCTGACTGCCTGGAACAGGCCGTCCGGGACACCCTGCTTTCCACCTATGCATGGGAAGGAAAACAGTACGACTATTGCCAGTGAGCACCACCAGAAGCCTCCTCTCAGGTGGATAGGCGATCCGCTCGGATTGCTCTCGCTGCGATGCGAAGGCAGGATGCGGGAGATCAGCAAGCCGCAGAGGAAAGGATAGAGCAGTCGGCTGAATCCGATGTGCAATTGGTCCGGAGTCAGGGACCAACCTCCGATCACGTTGTAGTGGGGTTGTTCAAGCAATCCGAAGGCATTCCAACCCAATGTAAGATCCAGGGTGAAGAAAGCGCATGCGACGCACACTGCGGCCAGGGCAGCCTTCGGAAGATGGCGCAGTACGAATGCGTACAGGATATTCCCGATATATTCGAACGTGAGCGTCCAGGTCGGGCCGTTCAGGGAATTCATCTCACCCCATCCTCGTATGTCCAGTCCGTTGCCGCAAGGAATCATCAGCAGGCCCATGATGATGCAGAGTGCAAACTTCCACCCTTCGACCTTGAGTGTCTGTGGAAAAGCCGTACCGGAGAAGAAGAAAAGCGCCGCTCCTATGAGGGTGCCCATGATGACCATGGGGTGGAGCCTTGTCAGACGTCTTTTGAAGAAGCCCCCGACAGTCATCTTGTCCCAGCGGTCATCGTAGGCATATCCGATTACGAAGCCGCTCAGGACGAAGAAGAAATCGACTGCCAGATAACCGTGGTTGACGATCTGGGAAGCAGGCCCCTTGCTGTAAGTCTCGAATATATGGAACAGTACGACCATTAAGGCGGCTACCCCGCGGAGCCCGTCCAGGATTTCATAGCGCGGCTTCGATGCCAGATATACGTTATCTTTTGCCATATCGTCAAGTTCATTTATCCTTGTAGAGGTAAAACTCGTGGACAAGACTGCGGTAGCCCAATGCCTTCATGTCTGCATAACGCACCCGGAAGTTTGCCTTGGTATGCCTGCCTGTGGACAGATAGCGGATATACTTCTGGAGGTATGCGTCGATCTCCTTGAGTCCTTCGGTCCGGTTTATCACGGGGAAGAACCACCTCGACCAGCTGAGCGAGTCGGGGTCTTCTCCCTCGAAGAGTTTTTCATTGAATATGCGTATAAGGGCTTTCATGGCCTGCTCGGGCCCGAGGCCCTTTTCCGAACGCCAGCGATCCAGGGAGCGTGCAGCCCGCCGTATCTTTCCTTTCATCTTTTCCTTGACCGCGTCCGAGATGTCTATGGCTTCTCCGTGGCATCTGAAGCCAAGGAACTCGAACGGCTCGTCAGGTGTATAGATCCTTTCCTTGTCGGGATTGACCTCGAGCCTGTATTGATCCAGGAAGCCGAGCAAGTCAGCCTTGTGCCTTTCCAGTTCTTCCAAGTCCTTGGCGAAAAGGATTATGTCGTCGGAATACCGTGCATATACTATTCCCTTGTCGGCGAAATACCGGTCCACTTCCATCAGATAGACGTCAGCGAGGAAAGGGGATGTCGGTGTCCCCGCCATCACTCCTCTTTCCATCTTGATTATTTCTCCTCCGAGGCTGGCCCTGCCATCCGTGAGTATGCGTTCGAAAAACGCGTACAGCGGCGCATCGTCACTCAGGAGATCCTTGAGTATGGGCAGGAGGATCGGAATGGAAATGGAATTGAAATAATCGTGGATATCCAGTTTGTATGCCCACATGTTCCGGCCCCTGAGTTCCTTCCTCAGCCTGAATATGGCGTCGCTCGCCTTGATCCCACGGCGGAATGAATAGCAGTTTGGGGAGAACCGGTCGTCATAGCGGTACAGCAGGAAAGCCATGAGTTTGAGAACTCGGGTCTCTTCGGGACTGAAACAATAGACCGTCCGTTTCTTGCCCGTGCCCATCATGTTGATTCGCTTGACTTCGGGGATAC
>JBGUGW010000308.1:0-2317 GCA_045111695.1 Candidatus Cryptobacteroides sp.
TCCGTTCCGGGCATCCTGATGGCGGAATTGTGTCCGGTGCCGAAGATCTGGAGTGACGGATCCTGCTGGAGGATGATGGTCTCCTCGACCTTGGCCGGCTGGCCGTTGCGGACGAACTCGGTAGGGGAGTCGGAGATCAGGTACCTGATGCAGTAGCGCGCCGAGCGGGTGATGTTCTCGGACCACATGAAATAGTAGAGGCCGTTGCGCTCGAAGACGTAAGTGCCTTCAAGATAATGGTATTCGCCTATGCGCGAGCGGGGTATGAGCTCGTGCATCGTGCCGGGCACGAGCGAGACCATGTCGTCCGCGAGCTCCGCCATCCAGAGGTAGGAATTGCCCCAATAGAGATAGTATTTCCCGGTCTTGGGATCCTGGAACACGTCAGGGTCAATGACCTGGTTGGGGGTGTTCAGCTCTTCCTGGCTGAGCATGGCCTTGCCCAATGCATCCTTGTACGGACCTTCGGGCCTGTCGGCCACAGCCACGCCAACAGCCTTGTTGGCTACGAAATAGAAGTAATACTTGTATCCCTTTCCGACCTTCTTTTCTATGATGCAGGGGGCCCAGGCGTATTCCTTGCCCCAGTCGAGATCCTGGAGGTCAAGGATGACGCCCTCGTCCTTCCAGTGCACGAAGTCTTCTGACGAGTAGCAGCGGAAGTCGTGGTTGTGCCATGCGTATGCGCCGTCGGTGGTGGGGTAGATGTAGTATTTGCCGGTCTGCTCGCTGTAGAGGACTTCCGGGTCGGCATGGAGGCCGGGGAATACGGGATTGTGGACGTCCGGCGCCAGGTGCTCGGGCTCCGCCTTGTCGCTCCAGGTCTGGAGTCGCTTGTATTCATCTTCGCTGACTCGGATGAACGAGCCCTGCTCAGTGCCGTAAACGCCCTCCAAGTACTGCGGACGCCTCATTTCGGAGAAAGCGTCGTCCGCGGTACAGACGCGGTAGCCGCCCGTCGGGCCGCCGGCAGGGTCGACGTAGCCGACCTGCCAGCCCTGCGCCCCGACGAGGCGGAAGGTCGAAGGTCCTTCGACCGCTTTGCCATTCTCGGGCTCGATGTAGACGGGCTCGGACCAGGGGCCGGCCAGCGACTGCGCCTTGGAGGCCAGCAGTCCGGGCCGGCCGTCCTCTTCCTTGAAGAGCACGCAGTATCCGCCGTCAGGCAAGGGGCTGATGTCGGCGTCTTTGATGCCGAAGCCCCAGTCCGCCAGAAGTTCGGGCCTGGACCAGCCGGACAGGTTGGTGTCCGAGCGTATCCCGAACAGGCTCATGTGCGTCACCTTGGTGGGTTCGAACATGGAGCAGTATACCAGATATCCTCCGTCGGGATCGCTGATGATCTGCGCGTCCCCGACGCGGCAATACTCCGGCAGGGCCAGCGTAGTGGCCCTCTCCCAGTAAATCAGGTCGTCGCTGCGGAATATGTCGATGCTGGACGGCCCGGAAGCTGCGACCATGATGTAGCCCCAGTCCCGTGCCCGGCACAGGTAGGGCACGCTTCCGTCGATCACGTCCTCAGCCCCTTCCGGAAATATCGAATCTCCGCACAGGAGGTCATGGAAATGTATGCCGTCCTGGGACATGGCGTATGCCGGCCAGCCGCCGTGGGCGGACTTGTGGCAGTACAGGTATCCGAAAGTGTCGGCGTCGGAAAGCTCGGGATTGCCCTGTGCCGTCGCAGACAGGCAGACGGCGAAAAGGATGGGCAGGAAAAGGAGTCGTTTCATAGCGGAGGGTATCTATAACTTCCCAAATATACGTATATTTGTAGAAACAGAATACAGTCCAGCCATGAAAAGAAGAGAGTTCATCCGTATCGCGGCCATGACCTCTGTCGCCGCCGCAACGCTCAATCCGTTAAACCTCGCGAAGGGACAGATCCCTCCGGGACGTCCGCAGGGCGCGCCTCCCGGCGGCTTCCGCCCGGGGAGCCGCGGCCCCATCGTGTACGAGCCTACCGGCCCCGGCATCCATGTGCGTTTCCTCGGCACCGGCGGCGCCGACTGGAACGGCCCGTCCGACAGCGGCGAGCTGAGGCGCCATGCCAGCATCCTCGCCGACGGCAAGGTCCTATTCGACTATACTCCTTCCTCTGCCGACATGGTCCCGGAGAAACGCCCGGAGGTCGTTTTCTACACCCATTCCCACAATGACCATTACGATGCCAAGGCCGCGCTCGAGCTCGGCATCAAGCGCGTCTATCTCGGCGAGACATGGCTCGAAAGGGCAAAGAGCGATTTCCAGAAGGCATCGGAATCGACGGGCGTTCCCGTACCCGAGATTATTCCGCTTTCCCTTGGACAGGTTATCGAGC
>JBGUGW010000309.1:0-5016 GCA_045111695.1 Candidatus Cryptobacteroides sp.
TTGTCTGCATGGCCGTAGAAAGCGGCGGGAGTGGCGTGGTTGACGCCCACTGTGGTAGCCACACCGGTACCGAAGCCCTTTTCATGAGCCCAGACGCAGATGCTGTTTACGGGATTGTGGTCAGGATCGACTCCCAGACCGTTGTTATAGGTCTTGACACCCGAAGAGAGGGCGGTTCCGCTTGCGGCCGAATCGGTGACAAGCGAAGATGAGGAGAATGTGGTAACGAAAGTCCTGACGGGGAACTGTGTGAAGTTGATGACACTGGGGCCGTCACCGGTAACCTGGTTGTAGTTCTGCGCGCCATACACCTCGTTGATGCCCATACCGTCACCAATCATGAAGAATACATACTTGGGGGTGGGAGGCTCCTGAACCTGCTGCTTCTTGCGGGCGTTGGCAGGAAGGATGACGATGACTGACAGGAGGGAAAGGATGGCCAGTCTGCGGAACATGCGTGATCTGTTCATAGCGTATAGGATTGGTTATTAAAAAAGCTCGCCCGACAGCGGGCGGTAGGTAACAAAGTTAAGTAATTTTTTGCTGTTTTAGAGATATTTGTCCGATATTTGTTGACGGAAACGAAAACACTTTTTATGAGAATCCTTGTAGTAGATGACGAAAGGGCCATCCGCAACTCCCTTAAGGAGATCCTCGGTGACGAGGGATTCGACGTGGACGTGGCCGAAGACGGCGCCATCGCCGTCCAGATGGTGGAGAAAGAGAAATACAACATCATCTTCTGCGACATCAAGATGCCCAACATGGACGGTATGGAGGTCCTGGACAAACTCAACGCGATGGGCGTGGAGGCCGCCATGGTGATGATCTCCGGTCACGGGGACATCGAGACCGCCGTGGAGTGCATCAAGAAAGGAGCTTTCGACTTCATCCAGAAGCCCCTCGACCTCAACCGCATCCTCATTACCATCAAGAACGCCACCGAAAAGGTGTCGCTCGTCAAGGAGACGAAGATTCTCAAAAAGAAAGTCTACGGCGCCGACATGATCGGCGAGTCCGCCCCCATGCAGCGCCTGCGCGAGATGATTGAGAAGGTCGCCCCGACCGACGCACGCGTACTGATCGTCGGGCCCAACGGCTCCGGCAAGGAGCTGGTGGCCAGGAACCTGCACCAGCAGAGCCAGCGCAGCACGATGCCCTTCGTGGAGGTCAACTGCGCCGCCATCCCGTCTGAACTGATCGAGAGCGAACTGTTCGGCCACGAGAAGGGATCCTTCACCTCAGCCATCAAGCAGCACAAGGGCAAGTTCGAGCAAGCCGACGGCGGTACCCTGTTCCTCGACGAGATCGGTGACATGAGCCTCGCCGCCCAGGCGAAAGTGCTGCGCGTCCTTCAGGAGCGCAAGCTTTCGCGCGTGGGCTCCGACAAGGACATCGTCGTCGATGTCAGAGTCATCGCCGCTACCAACAAGAATCTTCAGGAGGAGATTGTCAAGGGCAATTTCCGCGAGGACCTCTACCACCGCCTCAGCGTCATCGTGTTCTCTGTCCCGAGCCTGGACGAGCGCCGCGACGACATCCCCCTCCTCATCGAGTACTTCAAGGACAAATACACCGAGGGCGGCAAGCCGCGCACTTTCTCTCCCGAAGCGGTCAAGCTGCTTCAGGAAAAGAACTGGCCCGGAAACATCCGGGAACTGGATAATGTCGTGGACAGGCTGCTTATTCTGGGAGATCCAGAGGTGACTGCCCAGAATGTGAGGGACTTTGTGAATCTGTAGCGGCAAGGCGGGCTTCATGCTCCGCCTTCGCTTTTTCCACCGCAACGGAGCGCTTCAGTACGAAACCGGAACCGAGATACTTGGTGCGGACGTCATCGTCCGCGGCAAGGGCCGTAGGCGTACCCTCCTGAAGGATCGTACCCTCGTAGAGGAGATAAGCGCGGTCAGTGATGGCGAGGGTCTCGCCGACATTGTGGTCGGTGATGATGACGCCGATATTCTTGTACTTGAGCTTGGCGATGATGTACTGGATGTCCTCGACGGCGATGGGGTCGACTCCGGCAAAGGGTTCGTCGAGAAGTATGAATTTGGGATCGATGGCCAGGGCACGTGCGATCTCGCAGCGGCGGCGCTCGCCTCCGGAGAGCTGGATGCCGAGGCTCTTGCGCACCTTGGAAAGGTTGAACTCGTCGATGAGCGACTCCAGGCGCTCACGCCTCTCCTCCCTGGACATGTCGGACATCTCCATGACGGACATGATGTTGTCCTCGACGGACATCTTGCGGAACACGGATGCCTCCTGCGGGAGATAACCTACGCCCTTCTGGGCACGCTTGAACATCGGGAGACCTGTGATCTCCTCGTCGTCAAGGTAGATCCTTCCGGCATTGGGGACGACCTGTCCCGTGATCATGTAGAAACTCGTGGTCTTGCCTGCGCCGTTGGGGCCGAGGAATCCTACGATCTCACCCTGCTCCACTTCCATGGAAACGCCCTTGACCACGGTCCTGACACCGTATTTCTTGACGAGATTCTCGCAACGAAGCTTCATATCCTTTGCTGTTATTTAATGTCCAACCCCAGGTCGCTGATGATGTCTATCACTTCAGGGACATTCTCCATCAGGTACTTGGCTTTTTCTTCGGGGGTATATATCACTTTTTCTTCCACGAACTGCGCCGCAGCCACGAGGAGCTTTACGCCGGGGCGGCCCAGGAGCTTCTGGAGATTGCCTTCGAGCTCGTGGAGTTTGTTGGATTCAATCCATGCGCGCTGCGCATCGTTGGTGACGACGAACGTGACGGTCAGCCCGTCCTCGCGCGATATTTCGACCTTGGCATTGGCCAAGGTATTGGCGAGGCGAGGCTGGTTAGGATAGAGACCGGGCATCTCCTTCCACTTTTCCGCTATCTCCTCATCCGTCAATTCTGCCACAGGCGCCTCTGTCGCGGCAGTCTCAACTTTCGTATCTTCCTTCTCGCCCATCAGGGAGTTCAGCGACAGCGACGCGCCGGTCTTGGCCGGCCTGCGGCGCTTCTTCTCCGCCGCCGGCTCGGGCTGCACCTCCGAAACCTCCTCCGCCGCAGGTTTTGTCTCGGTCCGGGGGGTTTGGGTGCCTGAAACGTCCTTCGGACCCCCCCCAAGCTTTTCGCTTGGGTCCCCCCCTCTTATGTTGCCGAGGGTGGCACAGTTTCCGGCACCCAAACCCTCCGGACTATCAACCTTAGACTCCGGCGAAGTCGGCGGCTCAACGGGTGCGGCGACAGTCGCGGGGACGCCCTTCGACAAGAAGGCCAGCTTCATCAGCGCGAACTCGATGTGCAGGCGCTGGTTGATGGCGGCCTTGTAGCCGGCCTCGCACTGCGTGGTGATCGCCAGCGCATCGTAAAGGAACTGCAGGGTGCAGGCCTCTGCCTGCGCGCGGTAGCGCTGTTTCAGCGAGGCGGGCAGGTCCAGCAGGGCATCAAGCCCGGCCGTCCTGCTCACGATAAGGTCACGCAGGTGCGAACTCAGCGCGGAAATGAAATGCTGGGCGTTGAAACCCTTGGCAAGGATCTCATCGAAGGTCAGCATCGCCGCAGCATAGTCCCCGGCACGGAAAGCATCCACCAGGCGGAAGGAATACTCATAGTCAAGGACGTTGAGATTGCGGATCACGTCCTCGTAATGTACATCCGCGCCGCAGAAGGCCACTGTCTGGTCGAAAATCGTAAGGGCGTCGCGCATGGCGCCGTCGGCCTTCTGGGCGATGA
This sequence comes from Candidatus Cryptobacteroides sp., assembly GCA_045111695.1. Classification (GTDB taxonomy): domain Bacteria; phylum Bacteroidota; class Bacteroidia; order Bacteroidales; family UBA932; genus Cryptobacteroides. The sequence continues at coordinate 3,716 of JBGUGW010000309.1, forward strand.
TGTGGAGCGACTCGTCGTCAATGGAGACATTCTCCTTTCCGGCAATGTCGCGAAGGTTCTTCACGATATCGGCAACGCCGATACGGTTGAAGTCATAGGTCTGGCAGCGGGACAGAATGGTGGGCAGGATCTTGTGCTTCTCGGTGGTCGCCAGAATGAAGATAGCATGTGCCGGCGGCTCCTCCAAAGTCTTGAGGAAAGCGTTGAAAGCGGCCTGTGACAGCATGTGGACCTCATCGATGATGTAGACGCTGTAGCGTCCCACCTGGGGAGGAATCTGAACCTGCTCCATCAGTGCCTTGATGTCGTCCACACCGTTGTTGGAAGCGGCGTCCAGTTCGTGGATGCAGTACGAGCGGCCCTCCCGGAAGGAGACGCAGGACTCGCATTCACCGCAAGGCTCCATGTCGGCGTTGGGATGGGCGCAGTTTATCGTCTTGGCGAAAATGCGGGCGGTACTCGTCTTGCCGACTCCGCGGGGGCCGCAGAAGAGATAGGCATGCGCGAGCTGTCCCCTGAGGATGGAATTCTTCAGCGTTCTGGCGATATTGTCCTGTCCGATAAGGGACTCGAACGAATCCGGCCGGTATTTTCGGGCTGATACGATATACTGACTCATGGCACAATAAGCGTTAACTTACAAATGTAAGCATTATTTTGTAACTTTGCCCGTGATGAACGTACGAAGTTACTGCATGAAACGCATTTTCAAGATAGCCGGCATATTGCTCATTCTCGCATTCTGTATTCCGCTTCCCACATACGGACAGGCCAAGATCAACACCAAGAAGGTGAAGATCGCCGACCTGGCCACACGCACGACCAAGGTCGTGCTCGGCTCAGGCGGGATCATGGACAGCGCGCTGCGTGACGAAGTCTCTGCGCGCTGGCGCATCTCGCCCTACGAGTTCTGCACTGCGGAGGAGTACAACTCCCTTAAGGAGAGTTCCGACTATTATTTCCTGCTGGTCGCACGGTCGGATGAGAAAAAATACCGCGGCATGTTTACGCTGACGCTCATGAAAGGCGGCAAGGCCAAGTCCGAAGACCCGCAGAAGCGGCCGGTGGACGTGGCCAGCCTCCCGCTTTGCTCGTCAGGATTCCCGTCGGGACGGGAGGTCGTGTTCCTGCCAGCTTTGCTGGACATTCTACAGGACTATGTATCCAAGGCCATGCGCTCAGACGGAGCTGGTTATGCAGGATTCGACATTTACGCGCGCCAGGTCCGCAAGACCGGCATCAAGCGCATTTTCTTCTCCAAGGACGACCTGGTCCCGGACATGGACGAGGAGTTCATGCGC
>JBGUGW010000310.1:0-24970 GCA_045111695.1 Candidatus Cryptobacteroides sp.
CTGTACTACCGCAACAATCTCGTCTCTTTCCTCAACGTCCTTGAGGCGGCACGCACGCATGGCGGCTGCAATGTCCTCTTCTCTTCATCCGCTACCGTATACGGCGAGCCCGATGAGCTGCCGGTCACGGAACGCTCTCCGCGCAAGCCCGCCACTTCGCCTTACGGCAATACCAAGCAGATGTGCGAAGACTTCCTCCGCGACGCGGTCAAAGCCTACCCGGAGATCCGCGGCATCGCCCTGCGTTATTTCAATCCCATCGGGGCGCATCCTTCAGCCCTGATAGGCGAACTGCCCCGCGGCATCCCCAACAACCTCGTCCGTTTCATCACCCAGACAGCCATCGGCAAGCGCGAATGCCTCAGCATCTTCGGCAACGACTACCCCACCCCTGACGGGACCTGCCTGCGGGACTATATCGACATCGTCGACCTGGCCAAGGCACATGTGTGCGCAGTCTCCCGGATGCTGGACGGCAAGATGAAGGATACTTACGAGATCTTCAACATCGGCACCGGCCGGCCAGTATCAGTGCTGGAGCTGGTCAACGCTTTCGAAAAGGTCAACGGCGTCAAGGTCAACCATCGATTCGCCCCGCGCCGGTCGGGCGATGTCACCGCCGTCTGGGCGGACTCCGGCCTCGCAAATCGCGAGCTTGGCTGGAAGGCCGAGCGCAGCGTCGAGGACACCCTAGCCGCCGCCTGGGCCTGGGAAAAGCACCTCGCCGGCAAATAATTCCCGTTTTACATGCAGTATTCCGGGACTTTTCGCGTTTATATACCGGAATGAAAGCGGAGATAGCAGCAATATCCAGGCACAGGATAGCCGTGGACGGAGACGGTGTGAATACCCTTGTGGTTTTCATGGACTGTCCGCTCAGATGCCGGTTCTGCCTGAACCCCCAGACCCTGTCCCAAGACTTGCCTCACCGGGAAATGACACCCGAAGAATTGTACGGGGAGACAAAGAAGGATGAACTGTACTTCCTGGCCACAGGAGGAGGCGTCACCTTCGGAGGGGGCGAACCGCTGCTGCGGCCGGATTTCATCCGGGATTTCCGCAGCCTTTGCGGCCCCGGCTGGAAGATCAACGCCGAGACTTCGCTCAATGTCCCGCAGGAGAATGTCCGGGCCATGATACCCGTCATTGACCACTGGTTCATCGATATCAAGGACATGGACCCCGAGATATACCGGAGCTATACCGGGCGGGACAATGCCCGGGTCCGCGACAACCTCCGGTTGCTGGCGGACGCCGGGCTCGCCGCCCGCTGCACGCTGCGCATTCCGCACATCCCCGGCTACAACGGGGACGCCGACAGGGACAGGAGCGTAAAGGAGCTGGAAGCCATAGGCTTCAGGGTTTTTGACCGATTTGAATATAAAACGAGAATACATGGAAAGAGGAAAGGAAATATGCCGGATACTCAAGGAGATCCGAAAGCAGATTGCTAAGGCGAATGACATCGAGTTCGTAACGGCTGAGTGCCGCCACAAGGGCGACTGCGCTGGCACCTGCCCCAAATGCGAGTCGGAAGTCCGCTATCTGGAGGAGCAGCTGGAGCGGCGCCGCCGGCTCGGCCATGTGGCCCGCGTCGCGGGCCTGGCCATAGGCCTCGCCGCAGTGGCGCCCGCCGTCGTCACCTCCTGCACGAAAGGCGATCCCGAGAATCCGGATGAGGAGCAGCTCCAGGGAGATGTCGCCCCGGATCCTACGATGGGCATAGTCGCTCCTCCGGAAGCCGGAGGCGGCGGAGAAAAAGAATAGGAATAAACTCTACCGCGGAAGGTTGAATACCTCCATGTCTGAGATTTTCCCGTCCTCGATGCGGAAACGGAGGGCAGTACGCACGAGATGCCAGCCCTGGATGCCGGCAGCGCCGGGATTGATGGTCATCATGTTGTAATAAGTGTCCCGCATCACCTTCAGGATGTGCGAATGTCCGCAGACGAAGACCTGCGGTCTCAAGTTGTCTATCAGAGCCCGCGCCCGGAGGTCGTAATGCCCCGGATATCCGCCGATGTGCATCATCAGTACGGACAGCCCACCGCACTCAAAGAACTGATAGTGAGGATATTCCATCCGGATATCCTGCCCGTCACAGTTGCCGTATACACCGATCAGCGGCTTGAAGGCCGCTATCTCCTGTGCAGTCTCCAATCCCCCTCCGAAATCCCCTGCATGCCATATCTGGTCTACAGGCTGGAAGAACTCCTTGAACGGGTCACTGAAGACTCCGTGCGTATCGGACAAAAGGCCTATATACATGATTTACATCCCTTTTTCTCCACAATAATGGAAATACACGGCCGCAACAGCGGCAAGCGCGGCCGTCTCGGTGCGAAGCCTAGACGGCCCCAGATGCACCGGCTTGAACCCGCACTCCAGCGCCAGCGCCACCTCTTCCCTCGAAAAATCTCCTTCAGGGCCAATCAATACTACTATCTCCGGCGTGGGAACATTACACTCTGAAAGGACCTCTCCTATAGATACACGCTTCTCCTCTCCTTCATAGCAGCAACAGATCAGCTTCAGCACATCACTGTTTCCGGCGAGGAGACTGTCCTGCAAAACTGTGCCACCCTCGGCAACATAAGAGGGGGGGACCCAAGCTTGCTTGGGGGGGGTCCGAAGGACGTTTTGAAGGGCAGTCTCCTCGCCGGAAAGAGAACTGTCCGAAGCATAAGAGCGGATGAGGTCGCGGAGCGGAAGGGCCTCGTCGACTTGAGGGACAGCGCCCTTGAGCGACTGCTTGGAAGCGGACAGAAGGATGCGCTTCAGGCGCTCGGTCTTGAAGACCTTGCGCTCGGAATGGTCGCCGATCACTGGCGTGATCACATCCACGCCGAGCTCGGTGGCCTTCTCCGCGAACCATTCGTAACGGTCGGTATTCTTCGTCGGGCAGACAGCCATGCGGAGCCTGTACGGATGCGCGCCCCAGTCGCGTTCCACGCCCGTCACCTGTGCTTCCACTTCCTTCGGCGAAGCCGAAAGGATGCGGCAGGTATAGAGCGTCCCCTCACCGTCGATGACATGGATGTCGTCGCCCTCACGATGCCGCAACACCTTGACGCAGTGCGCGGACTCGTCTGCGTCGAGACGGCAGACGGAGCCATCGATGTCCCTTGAGAAAAAGAGTTCCATGGCCTAAGGACGTATGATTGTCACTTCCCCGTCCACCTCCAGCTTGATGATCTGCGAGGCCAGACCGGTCGATCCCCTTTCCAGTGAGGGCTCCACCACATAATCCACGGCGGAGCGGATCTCCTCAGGGATGTCGGCAAAGGTCTTGGGCGAAGGCTCGCCCGAAATATTGGCGGAAGTGGATACCAGCGGTCGTCCGAGACGGCGCACAAGTTCCTTGCAAAAATCCATCAGCGGAATGCGGATACCCACCGAACCGTCCTCGGCTACCGTGTTGTATGCCAGATGCCAGCGGTCCTTCGGAGCGGGCTCTCCATCGGCGGGAGCCTGCGAGCAGACCGCGCCGGGATAGATGATGGTCATGGGCTTGTCATTGACCTCCACGAGGTCTATGGCCACATCTGGAATCTTCGTGATGTAACGCGCCACCATGTCCAGGTCGCTGGCCAGCAGGACCAGGGACTTGGAGTCGGAACGCCGCTTAATGTCATAGATGCGACGCACCGCATCCGGATCGGTGGCATCGCAGCCGATGCCCCAGATAGTGTCGGTAGGATAGAGTATGACACCGCCCTTGCGGAGCACTTCAAGCGCCTCCGCCATCACGGAAGGGATGTCCGCTTTCTTCATTTCAGTTGATTTTCAGTCTGGTAACTATAGGATAATGGTCCGAGAAGCGCTTCCTCTCGACCTTGTGGTAGAGGGCGTCGTACTTTTCGGGCATCAGCACGTAGTCGATGCGGATGAACGGCCAGAGGCCGGAATACGTACCTCCCATGCCCTTGCCGGACTCGATGAACGAGTCTTTCCTGCCACGCTTGAGCTGCTGGTAGGTATATGACATCGGAGTATCGTTGAAATCGCCCGTGACGATGGACTCGACCGGAGAATTGCGGATATCCTCCAGCAGCACGTCGACCTGCTGGGGCCTGCGGGTGATGGAATTGCGCATCTTCTCCTCGGCTTCCTGGACCTTGCCGTCCTCACGGCTTGTGAAAGCCTTGACCAAGCGCGGCAAAGAAAGACTGTAACTCTCCAGGTGACAATTATATACGCGTACTATATCACCTCCAATATCCAGGTCGGCGTAATGCGCCTGGTTGGAACTCTCCTCAAAATCGAACTTGCCCTCCCCCACTATCGGGAAACGGCTAAGGATGATATTGCCGAAATAGCCGCGGCCGGTGATATGCGTGTAATCCTCGACATTGTATCCGGGCATGACCTTGGAGAAGTAGTCATCTACCTTCGCCCCCTTGGGGCCGCGGAACTCCTGAAGGCACACGATGTCAGGATTGATCCTCCTCAGATATGCGAAAACGGAATCCCTGCAGGCTTCGACGCTCTCCAAACGGGAGTGCGACGGGTACATCGCGAACTTACCGACATTGAAGTCGACGAGCGTCACGGCGTCGTCCGAGACCTCGTCGTGTCCGGAGAACTGCACATAGCGCCCTATCAGGAATACTGAAGGAAGGAGGGCCAGGAGCGGTATCACCGCTGCGCCCGACTTGCGTCTCAGCGCCCATATCAGCAGGAGCAGGTTGACGATGAAGAAGACGATGAAGAGCAGTCCGAATATAGTCATGAACCACGCCTCAGCGGGATTGACGTACATGGACAGGTAGCTCAGGATCAGCACGCCGGCGTTCATGAGCATGAAGGTCCGGGCGGTAAGCCCGAACAACACGTGTCCAATCCCTTTTTTCTTCTTCTCTGCCATCCCTGCAAGCGTTTAGTCGCGATCGAAGAGCGTACCCTTCTTGCGCCAATACTTGATGAGCAACCAGCCGAAGAGCATGCCGCCCAGATGGGCGAAATGCGCGATGCTGACGACCGAGCCGGTGATGCCAAACAGGAGTTCGGCCACCGCAAAGATGACGACCATCCACTTGGCGCTCAGCGTAACCGGAGGGAAAAGGAGGGTCAGCCTCGACTCGGGGAAAAGCATTGCATAGCCGATGATGACTCCGTAGATGGCGCCGGAAGCGCCGAGCACGGGGGTCATCTTGAGGGCCGCATACGACTGCGCCGCAGTAGTGGAGCCTTCGGCCATGGCGGCCATATAGCCCTGGGCCTGCAGATACTCGACACCGGTATGCAGTGCGACTGCACCGAGACCGCAGACGAAATAGAAGATCAGGAACTTCCTTTCCCCTATCATGCGCTCGAGCACGGAACCGAACATCCAGAGCGTGTACATATTGAACAGGATGTGCCAGAAACCGCCGTGCATGAACATGTGGGTCAGTATCTGCCAGGAATGGAAATACGGCGAGGTAGGATAGAACATCGCGAAGGTCGAGACCATGAAGTCCTCGTTGATGAGGGTTGCGATGAAGACTATAACGTTGATGATGATGAGGTTGCGGGTCACCTTCGGAACGCTGGACATGAAGCCTCCTCCGGAGGAACCGCCGTTATATGAATAGTAGTCAGGCATAGGCGATCAGAATTTCTTGTCGATATCCTCGACAGGGACGATGGTGATGATGCGGCGGCCGCGCGAGGTGAGCTCGGCATTGCCGGAGGCGAATAGCGAGTCGATCAGATGCTGCGCCTCAAAGGGTGAGGAAGGCAGCTTGGCCGACGAGGCCCCGAGTATGGCGAACTTCTCCGCCAGGGACGAATGCATGGTCTCGGAGAGGGTGGCATGGCCTTCGGAAAGGATGAAAAGCAGGTCGGATACCATCGCTTCCACCTTGCCGCTCTCGCAGGAGAATCCATCAGGCACTCCGTTCACCACGACGGTGTCATTGCCGAACGGGGTTATGTCGAAACCAAGGGACTTCAGCAGTCCGGCATTCTCGTCGAAAAGGAGGCGGTTCTCCACACCGACGCGGACCTGCTCCGGGAAGAGCGAGGCCTGCGACACATGCTCGCCCTTGGACAGGGCACGCAGGAAACGCTCGTACAGTATACGCTCGAAGGCCCTGCGGATGTGCACTATCATAAGTCCGGAACGGGCCGCCGTGACGATGTACTTGTCCTTCACGGTCAGCACCTGTGTCGTGGGCAGGACCTTGGACTCGAACAGTTTGCCATAGTCCTCATGCTTGTCCACATACTGCGAAGTACCGCCGGACTGACGTGCGGGAGCCGGAGCGGAAGTCGGTGAATAATTGGAGAAATCGTAGTCCGAAGGAACCGGCGCGGGCTCGAAAGGATTGTAATCCGGGTCAATGGCGACAGCCGGCGTGACGGAAGGCTTGTACTCCTCGAAACTCTTGCCGATCACCGGCATCTGGACGGCCGCGCCGTTGTCGAAATCGATGCTGGCGCCGAAAGAGTTGCGGCCGAGGGTTTCGCGCACGCAGGCATAAAGGGTGCGGAATACTAAGTTCTCCTCCTCGAACTTGATCTCCGACTTGGTGGGATGGATATTCACGTCTACCGAACCGGGATCAACCTCAAGGAAAATGAAGTATGAGGGGGTGAGGCCTTCGGGGACGAATTCCTCATAGGCCTTCATGACGGCCTTGTGCAGGTAAGGGCTGCGGAAGTACCTTCCGTTCACGAAGAAGAACTGGTTGCCCAGGGTTTTCTTGGCAGTGTCGGGACGGCCGACGAAACCCCTGACACACATAAGGGAAGTATCAGCGCTGATGTCCACAATATCTCCTGCGACATTGCTCCCGAGCAGGTCCAGTATCCTGAACTTGAGGGACTTGGCAGGCTTGAGGACAAAGATGTCGCGGCCGTTATGGGAAAGGGTGAAGGAGGCGTCCGGACGGGTGATGGCGATCCGGGTGAACTCCTCGACGATATGCTTGAACTCAACGTTGTCGGACTTGAGGAACTTGCGGCGCGCTGGGACGTTGTAGAAAAGGTTGCGCACGGCGAAGGATGAGCCGCCAGGGGCCGCCACCTCCTCCTGAGAGACCAACTTGGAGGCGGCGAAGACGACCTCGGTGCCGATCTCGTCTTCGGGACGGCGGGTGCGGAGAGTGACTTCGGCCACAGCTGCTATCGAGGCCAGCGCCTCGCCGCGGAATCCGAAGGTAAGTATGCGCTCCAGGTCCTCGGCCGTTGCAATCTTGGAAGTTGCATGACGTTCGAAGCAGAGCACTGCGTCGTCGGGGGACATGCCGCAACCGTCATCTATGACCTGGAGCAGCGTACGCCCGGCGTCGGTGACGACCACCGACACGCTGCGCGCACCGGCGTCCAGGGAATTCTCCATGAGTTCCTTCACCACGGAGGCAGGCCGCTGCACGACCTCGCCCGCGGCGATCATGTTGGCTACGTTGCCGGGCAGTATCCTGAGCGCCGGCATTACAGGAGAGAGTAGAACTTGAGGATGTAGAACAACACTCCCACCACGAGCATCAGGCCGACAAGGCCTATGATGCTCTGGGCTTTGTTCCCGGCACGGACGGACTTCTGGTAATGGCCGTCACGGAGCGAACCCTTGATGTACGAGCCGGGTACATAGCTCTCATCCTTCATCTCCTTGTCGAGCGTACCGTCCACATGTCCGAACTTCTGGCGCAGCTCGTCCTTCTCCTTGTCGTAGAAGATCGGCTTGTAGTCAAAAGAGTTGTGTTCCTGCTCTCCGAACCAGTTGAATAATCCCATAACAATGTGCGTTTATGATTTACAAAAATAGTGATTTTATTTGTAACTTTGCACAATCTTAAAACATCCGCCTATGTCTTTCATTGAACAAAGAGCCGCCCGCGAAGGACTTACTTTCGACGATGTCCTGCTCGTTCCGGCGTATTCGGACGTACTTCCGCGCGAAGTCTGCCTCACCAGCAGGTTCTCCCGCAACATCACCCTGAACATCCCCATCGTATCCGCCGCCATGGATACCGTCACGGAAGCCCCGATGGCCATCGCCATCGCCAGGGAGGGAGGTATCGGCGTCATCCACAAGAACATGTCCATCGCGCAGCAGGCCGACCAGGTCCGCCATGTCAAGCGCGCTGAGAACGGCATGATCACCGACCCCGCCACCATCACGGCGGACAAGACCGTCGGAGACGCCCTCGCCATGATGAGCGAGCTCAAGATCGGCGGCATCCCCGTCGTATCCGAGGACAACACCCTCGTGGGCATAGTCACCAACAGGGACCTCCGTTTCCAGCAGGATTATTCGGTCAAGATCGCAGACGTGATGACCTCCAAGGGTCTCATCACCCTGCAGAACACCGAGTTCTCCACCGAGAAGATCAAGTATACGCTGCTCGAGCACCGCATAGAGAAGCTCCCGATAGTTGACAAGGACTACAAGCTCGTCGGACTGGTCACCTACAAGGACATGGTGCGCCAGCAGAACCATCCCAACGCCTGCAAGGATGAGCGCGGAAGGCTGCGCGTCGCTGCCGGCATCGGCATCACAGCCAACGCGCTCGAACGCGTCAAGGCCCTCGTGGCCGAAGGCGTCGACGCCGTGGTGCTCGACTGCGCGCACGGCCACAGCAAGGGAGTCATAGGCAAGCTCAAGGAGATCAAGGCGGTGTTCCCGGAGCTCGACGTGATCGTCGGCAACATCGCCACGGCCAAGGCTGCCGAGGACCTCATCGCGGCAGGAGCCGACGGCCTCAAGGTCGGTATCGGCCCCGGTTCCATCTGCACCACCCGCATCGTGGCCGGTGTCGGTGTACCGCAGCTCACAGCCATCTTTGACGTGGCCGACGTGGCCGCGAAATATAACATTCCCATAATCGCCGACGGCGGCCTCCGCTACTCCGGCGACATCGTGAAGGCTCTGGCCGCCGGAGGCGACTGCGTGATGTGCGGTTCGCTCTTCGCCGGCACTGAGGAGGCTCCCGGCGAGACCATTATCCTCAACGGCCGCAAATTCAAGACCTACCGCGGCATGGGATCGATCGACGCGATGAGCGCCGGATCGTCTGACCGCTACTTCCAGGACAATGTCTCCAATGCCAACAAACTCGTTCCCGAGGGCATCGTGGGCCGCGTCCCTTACAAGGGCACCCTGCAGGAGACCGTGTTCCAGCTCGTAGGCGGCATCCGCTCGGGCATGGGCTACTGCGGAGCACACAATCTCGAGGAGCTTAAGAAAGCCGAGTTCGTGCGCATCACCTCCAACGGTGTGGTGGAGAACCACCCCCACGACGTGACCATCACCAAGGAGACCCCCAACTACAGCAGGGGCGAATAATCATTCAAGAATCAAGTATTTATTAAAAGCATTATGACTTCAGGTAACGTTCGTCCTGCGGACATGGAGCGTATTACGACTCCCGCCCTGGCCAAGCAATTCATTGAGGAACAGGTTAAAGAGCTCAGGGCTCAGATAGGTGAAAAGAAAGTGCTGCTGGCACTCTCCGGCGGCGTGGATTCTTCTGTTGTGGCGGCTTTGCTTATCAAGGCTGTCGGCAAGCAGCTGGTCTCCGTCCATGTCAATCACGGCCTGCTGCGTAAAGGCGAGCCCGAGCAGGTGGTCCGCGTGTTCCGCGACGAGCTGAACGCCAACCTTATCTATGTAGATGCCGTCGACCGTTTCCTGGACAAGCTCGCCGGCGTGGCCGATCCCGAGCAGAAGAGGAAGATCATCGGTGCGGAATTCATCCGTGTTTTCGAAGAGGAAGCCCGCAAGCTGGACGGCATCAGCTTCCTGGCGCAGGGTACCATCTATCCCGATATCGTGGAGTCCGGTCCCGTCAAATCCCACCACAATGTGGGCGGTCTTCCGGAAGACCTTCAGTTCGAGCTTGTAGAGCCCATCAAACTGCTGTTCAAGGACGAGGTCCGCGTGGTCGGCAAGGAGTTGGGACTGCCCGACAACATGGTTTATCGCCAGCCGTTCCCGGGCCCCGGCCTGGGCGTCCGCTGCACCGGTGCCATCACCCGCGACCGCCTGGAGGCCCTTCGCGAGAGCGATGCCATCCTGCGTGAAGAATTTGCCAAGAACGGCCTGGAAGGCAAGGTGTGGCAGTATTTCACCATCGTTCCCGACTACAAGTCCACGGGTGTGAAGGACAACAAGCGCAGCTGGGACTGGCCGGTGATCATCCGTGCCGTCAACACCCGTGACGCCATGACAGCCACCATCGAGGAGATCCCCTATGAGTTGCTGCACCACATCACCAGGCGCATCATCACGGAAGTTCCTGGCGTAAACCGCGTGCTCTACGACCTCACACCGAAGCCTACCGGAACGATAGAGTGGGAGTAGAATGAATTCTATCAGAATAGGTCAGGGATATGATGTCCACCGCATTGCGGAGGGACTGCCGATGTGGCTGTGCGGAGTGCGCGTCGATAGCCCGAAAGGCTTCGTGGCGCACTCCGACGGCGATGTCGCCATCCACGCGCTCTGCGACGCCCTGCTGGGTGCGCTCGCGCTTGGCGACATCGGCCACCATTTCCCCGACTCATCCGACGAGTTCAAGGGCATAGATTCCAAGATCCTTCTCGCACGGGTCATGGACCTGGTCCGCGGGAAGGGTTTTTCCATAGGAAACGTTGACATCACCATTGCGCTGCAGGCGCCGAAGATAGGGAGCTATGTCCCCGCGATGCGGGAGACGCTCGCCGGCATCCTGGGCGTCGGGGCCGACTGCGTCAGCGTCAAGGCCACGACCACGGAGCGCCTCGGCTTCGTCGGGCGGGGCGAAGGCTGCGAGGTCTGGGCCGTCTGCCTTCTCGAAGCGACAGAGTAAAACAAAAACCGCAGGGTCCTGCGGTTTTTTTATTTTTGAACGCAGGATTTCTTGATCGTGCGAGTTATATTTGTGCATGCACGAAGCGGAACTGGCCAGACTATGCTCCCGGGGGGACGCCAGAGCTCGCGAGGAGCTGTATCGTACGTACAGTCCCCGCCTGCTGGCACTGTGCATGAGGTATTCCAACGACCGGAGTTCGGCCGAGGATCTCATGCATGACGCTTTCATCAAGATCTTCCGGGTCATCAGGAAGTTCCGTTGGGAAAGGGAAGGCTCCCTTTACTCATGGATGTCAAGGGTGACGCTTAATCTATGCTTCGACTCCATGAAAAAACGACGGCGGCTCGCAGCCATGCTCGTGGACAAGGACGGGCTGGAACGAATCCAGGAAGACCCACCCGACTGCGAAGAGACGGCTGGCATTCCGGCGGAAAAGCTGAGGGAGATGGTGGAGGAGCTTCCGGAAGGATACAGGACAGTATTCAAGCTGCATTGTCTGGAAGGCCTGTCACACAAGGAGATAGCTTCACTGCTCGGCATCAAGGAAAACAGCGCATCCTGCAGCCTCTCAAGGGCGAGGGTGATACTGGCAAAAAGAATAAAGGAGTACAATCATGAGGACTGACACGCATAAAGAATGGACCGATTACTTCCGGGAAGGTTTCCCGGAAGAGGTCCGGCCGGCTGAAGGCGGCTGGGAGGCCGTCGCCGGGCGGCTGCGGCGGGCCGCAGCGCGGCGGCGGGCCGCCATCGCGGCCGCTGTCCTCGCCCTGCCGCTCGCCGGCGGCGTTTTCTTCCTGGCTTAGCGGCATCCCCCTGCCCAACCCGCGATAGTCGCCACCCAGCCCGCGACCATCACCGCCAAACCCGCAATCGTCGCCGCCGAGTCCACAATTGCCGCCACCGAGCCCGATACGGACTCCCGCCAGATCGAAGTCATTACCACCCCGGGGGCCGGCCTCGTCGCGCAGATCACCGGACCGACCAACGAGTCTCCGGTGCTCAGGGACGTCACTTCCGAGCACGGAGTCATGGCAAACGAGTCCCCGGTGCTCAGAGAAGCCGAATCCGAGCACGGAGTCACGGCAAATGAGCCTCCGGTGCTCAGAGAGGCCGAATCCGAGCACGGAGGCGCTCTATTCCCCGATGACGAAGAAGCGTCCGCGCGCAGGGGACATCGCCTGTCTGTCGGCCTTGGCGCCGGCTCCACAGCAGGCGGCGCCCCTACTTCTGCGACTGTCGCAAGCATTGCCGGAGGTTTTGCCACAAAGGCATCCAATTACTTATCAAACAACTTCTCGAACAATTCCAGGGGTCTGATATTGCAAAAAGAGTACGTACATGACCTCCCCTTGAGTGTCGGCCTCAATGCCAGGTACCGGCTGACGGACAGGCTCTCGCTTGAGAGCGGCGTCGAGTATTCTTACCTGCATTCCAGGCTCGATGATATCCACACAGTCATGCATTTCGCCGGCATTCCGCTCAGGATGGACTACATCCTGTTCACTGCAGGCCCGGTCGAGTTCTACACGGGGGTCGGAGGAAAGGTCGAGAAATGCCTGAAGGCAAGCCTCGGAGGGATGAAGGTCAAGGAACGCGACCTCCAGTGGTCGGGATCTTTCAACATCGGAGCACAGTCCAGGCTCTCCAGGAATGCATGGATCTACGTCCAACCTGACATCTCCTACTATTTCACGAAGACCGCACTCACTTCATACCGTACCGAGAACCGGCTCGGCCTGACCATCCACGCCGGCCTGAGATTCGACATAAACAATTGACCGCTCGTATGACTTTCAAGAAGCATAATATCCTGTTGGCTATACTGTCCTTGGCCATGTTCTGCAGCTGTGCGAAAGACATGGATCACATGGTATGGCCGGCGGACTCAGGAAAAGATGATACTCCCATCGTGTTTCTCAGGGATACGAATTATGTCGCATGGACGAGTCTCGGCGGACTTGAAGAGCGTTTCAAGGCTTGCGAAATCCCTGCCGAGGTCTTGAATGCCAAGACCACACGGGCGCTGGGACTCTCCATCCTGCACTACCCTTTGAACGGTATCATTTATTCATATAATTACTTCGACCTGTCTGTCAAAACGATCTATGACAGAAGTCCGCTACATCAGGCGCTCGCAGTACGGAAAGATGCCGCCGAAGTACTTATAGACATTTTCGACAAGACAAGCATCGATCCCGATATGATCGTTTCCAAGGACTATCAAGCCATCTCCATTTTCGATGAAGTGTTCCTGGAGTTCTTCCTCGGGACAAAACTTGTCCGTGGTCTGGATTCAAGCGCCAACCGTAAAAAACTCAGTGCCATCGTCTCGCGCAAGATGAAGGAACGCAGCTGGGACGGTTCATCGATAAATGTCTCTCTCATAGCCCTGGCTTACATGAACGAGAGACTCGGACTAGGGCTCAAGTTCGATGATGACGTAGTCAATATCATGCACCAGTTCACCCTCGGTGACGGTATATATAACTAACTGCCAACCGGAAAATCACCAATTCAATCATGAAAAAACTATATTGTTTAACCGCCCTCTGTTTTGGCCTGGTCGCCCTCGGCTCCTGCGATAAAATATCGGCCGACAGGTTGTCCAAGGATGTTCCTTTCACCATCAAGTCGCCCGACGGTGTGACCATGACCGTCCTTTCCAAATCTGATGACACAGGAAACACGGAAGACTTGGTGTTCAGTTCCGCATACTTCATGGAACCTTCCGACATCGAAGGATGCATCTTTACATCTGCTGCCACCAATGGGAGAAAGGTGGATGATGCCATATGGCTTTTCATGTACCTGAAAGAAGATAGCATGAAAGTCGGCAAGGAACCGGAGTTCGAGAGAATTGATTTCGGTCTTTTCTTCTCCAGCGATTCGAGGAACTATGCCGATACGTTTAACGGGCACGTCTACCTCAAGGAGCACAGCAGTGGACAGCTGGTCCTGCGTTTCGACAAGGTATCTTTCAAGCTTGCCGCCGGCACCTTCACCCTCAACGGCGACCTTGTATACTCCAGCGACCTCCCTCCCTACCTTCAGGGAAAACTATAAGCGGAGAGAACGTCGGAAAAAAGAAGTCGGGGTGATGTGACTCGAACACACGACCCTCTGGTCCCAAACCAGATGCGCTAGCCAACTGCGCCACACCCCGAAGTGATCAACCCCCTTTCATCCGGAAGGGGGTTGCAAATATACGGCTCTTTCAAGAAAAAAGCAAAAACCTATTTAGAGAGATAATCGTCGACGAATTGACCGTCACGCATGAAGAGGCAGCGGTCGCACATGCCGGCCAGCTCCGGGTCATGCGTAACGATGACGATGGTCTGGCCTAGGCGGTCCCGCAGCGAGAAGAACAGCTTGTGGATTTCGTCCTTGGTGCGGGTATCAAGGTTGCCGGAAGGCTCGTCGGCGAAGAGGATGGCGGGACGGTTCACCAGCGCACGGGCGATAGCCACGCGCTGCTGCTCCCCGCCAGACAGCTCGGATGGCTAGTGGCCCTCCCTCTCGGAGAGGCCCATCATCCCGAGCAGTTCCCGCGCCTCGGAGCGGGCCTGGGCCGCAGGCTTGCCCGCTATCAGCGCGGGTATCATGACATTCTCCAGCGAAGTGAACTCCGGCAGCAGGTGGTGGAACTGGAACACGAAACCCAGCCGCAGGTTGCGGAAAGCGGAAAGCTCTTTGCTGCCGAGGGCCAGGACGTCGCTGCCGTCTATGACAAGCCGTCCGGCATCAGGGGTGGACAGGGTGCCAAGGATCTGCAGCAGCGTCGACTTGCCAGCGCCGGAAGCGCCCATGATGGACACGACCTCGCCTTGCGAGGCGGAGAAATCCACTCCCTTCAACACCTTGAGGGAGCCGAAGGACTTTTCTATGTTTTCAGCCTGGATGATCATGGCCCAAAGATATGAAAAAAAAGGGACACTTGCGATAAGTGTCCCTTTGTCTGTCCTGTCCGACGAAGTTAATTCTTGTCGGACTTCTGCTGCTGCCGGCGGTTGCCGTTGCCGAAATTGCCGGGCTGTCCCATCGGCTGGCCGCCTCCCATGGGCTGGCGCAGACGGTTGATCTGCGACTGGCGGAACTTCTCCTCTCCGAGGAAAAGCTTGGCCACCTTCTCGGCGGGAAGCACCTTGAGATACTCTTTCAGATATTTCGAAGAGACATCCTGGCTGTCAATTGCCTTGGTGTATTTCTCCAGAAGGGCATTGACCTCATTGCCGGTCTTGCCGTCGCGAAGGGCCTTGTCCAGCTCGCCGAAGGCCTTCATGGAAGCCTCGATGGCATCGCGCTGCTCCTTCTGGGCCTGGTTGTAGATGGGCCAGAAAGCCTGCGCCTCCTTCGGGGTAAGCGACATTTCGTTGGTGAGGAAAGCGATCTTCTCGCTCTCTATGCGCTCCTGCCATTGGCGGGCGAAGTCACCCATGTTGTTGTTCTGGCCGAAAGCCGCGACTGAAACCGCCAGAAGGATGGAAACGGAGATTATCCGTAATAAAGTCTTCATAATCCTACTGATTCAAGAGGTAAGCGATATAATCCACCGAGGTACCGGAGGAAATAAGATACTGCACGACATCCTCCTCGGAGCTGCCTTCAATGGTATATAGGTCCATAGGAGCGTCGTCATAGATGGCGTAAGGATTGGTGACCGGAATGAGGTCGGCCATATAGTAGTCCTGCAGGCCGAACTCCGCCGGTGCGGAAGCCTGGTTCCGTCCAAGGAAGAAGTTTCCGACGAAAAACGCCATGAGCATGCACGCGGCGAGCGCGACATAAGGTCGCACCTTTGTCCAAAGCGGCACGGCGACAACCGGATCACGTACCTCCGTATGCTGCGAAGGTATGGCCTCGAGACGCTTCTGAAGCGAATCGAAATAGCCGTCCGGCACTTTGTAAATGTTGTTCATCTCTTTCATAACCGATCCTTAGACACGAATGACGGAAACAGGTTTAAAGTCAAACCGACATTTTCTCTTTCAATTCTTTTTTAATCTTCTCATAGGCAAAATGGTATGAAGCCTTGAGGGCTCCGACCGAAGTGCCCATGATCTCGGAAATCTCTTCATAGGAGAGTTCCTGATAGTATCTCATGCAGAAAACCGCCTTCTGCTTCTGGGGAAGCTTCTGGATGGCCTTGCTGAGTTCGAGTTCGACTTCATTGCCGTTGAACCAGGGGTCCTCGTCGACCTTGCGTTCGAGGCTGTCGGAGAGGCTCTCGAACGAGAGGGCCGAACGGACTTTCTGCTTGTTCAGGAAGTTCAGCGCCACATTGGTGGCGATCCTGTAGAGCCATGTAAAGAACTGCGCATCCCCCCTGAAGGAAGGAAGCGCAGTCCATACTTTCACGAAAATGTCCTGAAGGAGGTCATCGGTGTCCTCGTGGGAGCATACCAGCGAGCGGACGTGCCAGTATAGCCGCTCGCTGTAATTCTTGACGATCTCGTTGAACGCCCTCTGCTGCTGCCCGCTGTGGTACAGCTCGAGGATCTCCTTGTCGGTCATTTACTTTCTTGCAATCGCTTTCTTTGCGGCTTCAACGATGTGCTCGGCATCCAGTCCGTAGGCCTTCATGAGCTCGGCCGGGGTACCGGACTGTCCGAACTTGTCGCCGCCGTTGACAAACTCCATCGGGGTGGGAGCCTTGCGGGCAAGGACGCCGGCGATGAGCTCGCCGAGACCTCCGTGCACGCTGTGCTCTTCAGCCACCACAACGGCCTTTGTCTTCAAAGCTGATGCCAGAACGGCCTCCTCGTCGAGAGGCTTGATGGTGGCGATGTCGATGATCTCGGCGCTGATGCCCTGCTCCTCGAGAGCCTTGCAGGCCTGGAGGGCCTCCCACACAAGGTGTCCGGTGGCGAAGACGGTCACGTCCTTGCCCTCCTCGAATACGATGGCCTTGCCTATCTCGAACTTCTGGTCCTCGGGGGTGAAGATAGGGACGGAAGGACGGCCGAAACGGAGGTATACCGGTCCGACATACTCGGCGGCGGCGATAGTCGCGGCCTTGGTCTGGTTGTAGTCGCAGGGGTTGATGACGACCATGCCGGGGAGAGCGCGCATGAGGGCGACGTCCTCCATGGTCTGGTGGGTCGCACCGTCCTCACCGAGCGTGATGCCTGCGTGAGAGGAAGCGATCTTGACATTGGTATGGCCATAGGCGACCTCCTGGCGGACCTGGTCGTACACGCGGCCGGTGACGAACTCTGCGAAGGAGCCGATGAAAGGGATCTTGCCGGTGAGGGCGAGACCGGCGGCGGCGCCGACCATGTTGGCCTCGGCGATACCGCACTCCACGAAACGCTCGGGGAACTCGGCTGCGAACTTCTCCATCTTGAGGGAAGGGAGAAGGTCGGCGGTCATGGCGACGACGGCGGGATTCTTTTTGCCGGCCTCATAGAGGCCATCGCCGAAACCGCTGCGGGTGTCTTTCTTTCCAGTGACGATATATTCTTTCATGATAGTGTCGGTTTTAAGGATTAATAATCACCGAGGGTCTCCTCAAGCTGTGCGAGAGCGGCGTCGCGCTGCTCCTCGGAAGGAGCCTTGCCGTGCCACTTGTGGGTACCTGCCATGAAATCCACTCCGTGACCCATCTCGGTCTTGAGCAGGATCATCGAAGGCTTGCCGACCGATGCCTTGGCAATCTCGAAGGCGGCGAGGATCTTTTCAAAGTCATGACCGTCCTCGACGACGATGACGTTCCATCCGAAAGCGCTCCACTTGGCGGCAAGGTCTCCGAGTCCGCCGACGTTCTCGACGGCGCCGTCGATCTGCTGGCC
Source organism: Candidatus Cryptobacteroides sp. (assembly GCA_045111695.1). Taxonomy (GTDB): domain Bacteria; phylum Bacteroidota; class Bacteroidia; order Bacteroidales; family UBA932; genus Cryptobacteroides. The sequence goes on from JBGUGW010000310.1 coordinate 17,573, forward strand.
GTTCCAGTCGGTGAAGGCGATGAGATTGTCGAGCTTGTGGTGGGCGGCGAATATGCCGGCCTCCCAGATCTGTCCTTCCTCGCTCTCGCCGTCTCCCATGAGGGTGAAGACGTAGTTCTTCTCGCCGTCCATCTTCTTGCCGAGGGCGAAGCCCGCAGCAACGGAAAGTCCCTGTCCCAAGGATCCCGAAGGCTGGAAGATGCCCGGAAGTCCGGTCTCTACGCAAGGGTGGCCCTGGAGGCGGGTACCGAACTTGCGGAGGGTGCCGAGCTCAGTTGCCGGGAAATAACCGGCGCGGCAGAGCGTTGCATAATACACAGGCGCGAGGTGACCGGCGGAGAGGATGAAGACGTCGGCATTCTTGCCGTCGCGGGTCCATGTGGCGGGATCATGCTTCATCACATGGAAATAGAGAGCCGTCATCACGTCGGTGCTGCTGAGCGATCCGCCCGGGTGTCCGGACCCTGCTGCGCAGACCATCCTGACAATGTCACGCCGGATCTGGGATGCGGTTCTGGTCAATTCTTTTACTGTAGACATATTGTTGGGTATTAAGATAGTTTCAAACATACAAAGCTAACAATTTTTTGAATTATATTTGCATTATAATTGCCCGCACGAGATGAAACACATCAGAAACTTCTGCATCATAGCCCATATAGACCACGGAAAGAGCACGCTTGCCGACCGGCTGCTGGAACTCACCAGCACCCTCAGCGCCCGTGACATGGAGAACCAGGTCCTCGACGACATGGACCTGGAGAAGGAGAAGGGCATCACGATCAAGAGCCACGCGATCCAGATGCTCTATACCTACAAGGGCGAGCAGTACAAGCTCAACCTCATCGACACTCCCGGCCATGTGGACTTTTCATACGAAGTGTCACGCTCCATCGCGTCGTGCGAAGGTGCCCTGCTGGTCGTGGACGCATCGCAGGGCGTGCAGGCCCAGACCATCTCCAACCTCTACCAGGCCATCGACCATGGCCTGGAGATCATCCCGATACTGAACAAGATCGACATGGAGTCGGCCCAGATCGAGGTCGTCACAGACCAGGTCTGCGACCTCCTGGGCTGCGACCCGGAGGACGTATTCAAGATTTCCGCCCGTACCGGCGAAGGCGTGGCACCCATCCTCGATGCCATCGTCGAGAAGATTCCGGCCCCCGAAGGGGATCCGGACGCGCCGCTCCAGGCCCTCGTCTTCGACTCGGTCTTCAACTCCTTCCGCGGCGTCATCGGCTACTTCAAGGTCAGGAACGGATCCATCCGCAAGGGCGACAAGGTCAAGTTCTTCGCCACCGGCATGGACTATGAGGTGGAAGAGGTCGGCGTGCTCAAGATGAAGCTCGTCCCGACCCAGGAAGTGGGCTGCGGTGATGTTGGCTACATCATCACGGGCATCAAGAGCGCCACAGAAGTAAAAGTCGGCGACACCATAACGCATGTCGGCAAGGATGCATGCGCCGAAGCCATCGCCGGCTTCGAGGAGGTCAAGCCCATGGTATTCGCCGGCATGTATCCGGTCGACGCCTCGAAGTTCGAGGAACTCCGCGCCGTGCTGGAAAAATTCCAGCTCAACGACGCGTCGTTCGTGTACGAGCCCGAGTCGTCGTTGGCGCTGGGCTCGGGCTTCCGCTGCGGCTTCCTCGGCCTGCTGCACCTCGAGATCGTGCAGGAGCGCCTTTTCCGCGAGTTCGATATGGATGTGATCACCACGGTGCCCAACGTATCGTACAAGGTCTACACTACGCAGGGCGAAGTGCTGGATGTCCACAACCCCTCCGGACTCCCCGCCCCCACCCTCATCGATCATATCGAGGAGCCTTTCATCAGGGCGCAGATCATCTCCAAGTCAGATTTCTTCGGGCCTATCATGAAGCTCTGCCTCGACAAACGCGGTACCCTCGTGAGCCAGCACTACATCACGGCGGACCGCGTCGAGCTGAACTATGACATGCCTCTATCCGAGATTGTGTTCGATTTCTACGACAAGCTCAAATCCATCTCGAAGGGCTATGCATCATTCGACTACCACATGACCGGCTTCCGGCCGGCGAAGCTTGTCAAGCTCGACATCCTGCTGAACGGCGAGCCGGCAGATGCGTTGTCCACCCTCATCCATGAGGACAACGCATACGACTTCGGGCGCAAGATGTGCGTCAAGCTCAAGGACCTCATCCCCCGCCAGCAGTTCGACATCCCGATCCAGGCCGCCATCGGCGCCAAGATCATCGCCCGCGAGACCGTCAAGCAGGTCCGCAAGGACGTCACCGCCAAGTGCTACGGCGGCGACATCACCCGCAAGCGCAAGCTGCTCGAGAAGCAGAAGGAAGGCAAGAAGCGCATGCGCCAGATCGGCACCGTCCAGGTGCCGCAGAGCGCATTCATGGCCGTTTTGAAACTTGATTAAACGAGAATAATCATGAAACTTCGCAGTATATTCGTTCCCATAGTGCTCCTTGCTGCAGTGGCAGCGTCGGCACAGACTCCCAGGGCAATACCGGACAGTTTGAAATATGCACTCCCCGAATTCGCCGCCGGCAGGGTGGTGTTCGATGACGGCCACGCAGCGACGGGAGTGTTCAACTTCAGTTACCTCGACCAGACCATACGTTTCAAGGACGGGGACAAGGTCATGGCGCTGGCGGACAATGCCTTCGTCAAGAGCCTGTCGGCCGGAGGGCGCATCTTCACCCGTGACAGGGACCATTTCATCGAGACCATCGACTATGTGGGAGCCATCTCCCTGTGCATATTCAAGGACGTGCACATCCAGAGGGAAGCCAATGCCGGTGCATACGGATTCACCGACCAGGCATCCAACGTACGTACGCAGAACATGCGTGACGTCGATGCCCGCTACCAGGACCTCACCCAGACTTACGACCTTGAGCAGGAGCTGGTGCTTCCCTACAATTACAGGGAGGCCTTCTTCCTGATGGATGGAAAGAATATCTACAAGGCCGGAAAACAGAGCTTCCGCAAATGCTTCTCATCCGAGAAAGCCAAGGTGGACGAATATCTCAACACCCACGAAGTAGATTACAATTCAAGGGAAGACGTCACCGCCTTCTTCAAGGCGATGAAGGGAATGTAACAAAAAAGGCCGGCGATGACGCCGGCCTTTTTCTTCTTATACATCCTCCTACTAAAGATTAGGATTCTCCTTGCCCCAGTCGGCGACCGCAGGAACGATGCCAAGGCTGACGATCTCGTCACGCATCTTGCAGAGATGCTCGTAGGAAGCCTGAAGGGCCGCCATCTCCTCGGGAGTGCCCTTGGGAGCGGTGTAGTGGACACCGTCGGCATCGATGACGGTCGGCATGGCCATCATGACGTTCTTGAAGCCGATCTTGTCGCAATTTACATAGCAGCCGGCAGGCCAGGTGAACTTCTCGCCGCCCATCGCGGCCTCGATCATCTTGACAGCCTGGTAGGCAGGGCTCTGGAAGGAGCTGCGGCCGCGGAGCTTGATGATGTTGGAACCGCCCTGGATGGTGGCGTGCTTGATCTCGGCCCAGCGCTCCTCGGAGATATTGTACTCGGAGATGGGCTTGCCGTCGATGAGGGCCTCGGAGGCGAAGACCGCCATGGCCTCGCCGTGACCGCCGTAGGTGTAGGCGTTGGTAACCTTGCACTGCTGGACGCCGCACTCTGCAGCGAGAGCCTCCTGCAGACGGGTGGAGTCAAGGGCTGCGAGGGAGGTCAGCTGGTTGGGCTTCAGGCCGGAGCGGATGAGGGCGGTGAGGGCCGTTACGTCGGCGGGGTTGAAGATGACGACGACGTGCTTCACGTCAGGGCAGTACTTCTCGATGAGCTCACCGAACTCGGCAGCGATCTGGCAGTTGCCTTTGAGCAGGTCCTCGCGGGTCATGCCTTCCTTGCGCGGGGCGCCGCCGGAAGAGATGATGTACTTGGCATCCTTGAATGCGACCTCGGGGTCGACGGTCCAGGTGATGTTGGCCTCAGGGAAGGCGCAGTGGTACATCTCCTCGGCTACACCATGCACGCCGGGCTCATAGATGTCATACAGACAGATGTTCGGAGTGAGACCGAGCATCATGGCAGTCTGGGCCATGTTGGAGCCGATCATTCCACCGGCGCCGACAATGAGCAATTTTTCGTCAGTCAGGAATTTCATAACAAAATAAATATTTATTAGTTCAATACTCTTTTTGAGCGTGCAAATATACTCAAAATTAATGACAAAAGAGATGCGTATTTCTTGGAAATCAAAAAAAACGTTATATTTGCAACGTTGAATTTGTGACACTTTATATGGAGCCTCCCAGTTCTAATCTGACAGACAGCAGCATACAAGCGGATCCAGCCTCTGAGGACCCGTTGACGGCCACCTACGTCCAGAACAACACCTTCAATACCGCCGGGATGAGAGTCCCAGGCGCGCTCCGTCGTGTCCGCACCATCACAGAACCGAACTTTTAATACCGAATATGGCACTTTATTTACTGAAAGAGCTTGACAACAACGCCAAAGTCGCCGTCTGGCAGATAACCGAGACGGAAGAGGAACTCCGCGTCCTCAGCTCGACTCCCTCGGATGAGATGGAGGAGATATCCTTCATCAAGAGCGAGTCGCTGCGCAAGCAGCGCCTGGCGGTGCGCGCCCTCCTCAACGAGCTCTTCGAAGACAAGGTATATCTTGCCCATCACGACAACGGCAAGCCGTACATAGAGAACAACTCCATCAACATCAGCATCACCCACACCGAGAAATATGTAGCAGTCATCCTTGACAGGGACGATGAGGTCGGCATCGACATCGAGTCCCTCGACCGCGATTTCTCGGTCGTCGAGAAGAAAGCCCTCTCCGAGGACGAGATAGACGACCTCGAGGATGACCGCGAGGAGAAGAACGAGCAGCTCGCCATCTACTGGTGCGCCAAGGAAGCCATCTTCAAGAAGATGTCACAGTACAACGTCGACTTCGTCGAGCAGATCGAGATCGAGCGCTTCCGCTCCAAGGGCGAAGGCGAACTCGAAGCCACCTTCATCCACAAGGACGGCTACGAAGAGGAGCTCGACCTCGAGTACATCACCTTCGACCGACACGTCCTCGTATGGGTCAGGGAGTAGTCCTTTCCGGATCCCATTCTGAAATACCATCAACTTATAAACCTGTTAATCAACGAATTAACAGGTTTATTTCATGATTGTTGATAACTTTTCGGGGCTTTTGGCCTCTCGCATGACAATATGTGTTATCTTTGTGTTCGCCGGGCGTATGCTCCGGCAACCAACCAAAAGACCAAAGCAGACACCACGCGATATCAAGATATTCGTGGAATTGAAAAACCGTGTTGTTCAGATAGACGATACGTATTTCACTTTGTCAGGGGCGCAGGCAATAGTCTGCGCCTTTTATTTTATCTCGGCCTGAGCCAGGGGACGGGGTTCTGAGGCCCCTTGGACGACCAGAGCTGGAAGTGCAGCTGGGTGGAGCCGCCGATGGGCTCGACAGCGCCCAAGACCTGTCCGGTCTTGACCTTGTCTCCGGCCTTTACAGATACGGACCCGAGCTTGCAATAGAAAGTGAAATAGTCTCCGTGCTGGACCAGCACACATTTGTTGTATCCGGGCTGCACTATGACGCTTTTGACTACGCCGTCAAAGACGGCCTTGACCTGCGCGCCGTTGGACAGCGCTATGGAGATGCCCTCGCTGTCAGGCAACTTGAGCTGGGTATAGACGGGGTGGTACTGCGCTCCGAACTTCTCCACGACGGGCCCTTCTGCCGGCCATGGCAGCTTGCCCTTGTTCGAAGAGAACTCCTTGCCAAGGGTATAGTCTATGGGTGCGGAGGCAGCCTTCGAGGATGAAGACGAAGAGGATTTCTTGCTGCTGGACTTGGCCTTGGTGTTCATGGCCTCCGCAATGATGCGGGCTATCTCCTTGTTCAGCGCCTCGACCTCCTTGCGCTTGGAATTGAGCTGGCTCTGGTACTTGCTCTTTTCCTTCTTCAGTACCTGGATGGTCTGCTGGGCGGTAGCCTCCTCTTTCCTAAGGCTTTCCAGTTCGGCCAGGCGCGCCTTCTGCAGCTCGGCTGCCTCGGCGCGCATGCCCGCAAGCTGCTCCTTTTCACCCTCAAGGACCTCCTGCGCGGCCTTGATCTTGACTCCCTGGCTGTTCATCTCGCGTGAGAGGTTCTTCAGGAAGGAGTATCGCCTCAGGCCCTGGGCAAGATTCTCGCTGGCGAGGATGTACATGTACCAGACACGCGCGTCGCGGTTCTTGTAGGCGCCCTTGACGAGCCTGTTGTAATAGAAGGTCATGGTATCGAGGCGGACCTGCAGGCTGTCGATGCGCATCTGCTTGCGGCGCATCTCGCCGTCCAGGCGCGCAATCTCCTGCTCCCCTTCCTTGATGAGGCCCTTGCGAAGTTCAATCTTCTGCTGGACCAGGGAAAGCGTGTTTAGAGCGTTGGAATTGCGCGTGGCGTTTTCGCGCAGCTGGCCGTCGATAATGGCGATCTCCTGCTCCAGGCGGGCCCTGCGGGTGGTCTGGGCGGAAGTGTCCTGAGCCGAAGCGGTATATGCCGCAGGCAGCATGAAGGAAAGGATGAATATGGACAGCAAACGCCTCATCTTCCGATAGCCTTCATGCGTTCCCCGATCCTTGTGACGAGGTCGGGTATCTCGTTGGCCGTATCCTTCTTGACGGCATCGTCCCAGTAGACCTTGGCCAGGTCATATTCCCCGAGGGAATACAGGACCTCGGCGTAATGGTCGAGGATGGTCGCGCTGTCCTTGCCTCCATAGAGCATGGCATGCTTGAAATAGGACTTGGCCTCCTGCGACTTCTTAAGCAGATGGAGTATCCATCCGTAAGTGTCGAGGTAAGTGGCGTTGTCCGGCTCCTGCTCCACGGTGATGCGGCTCATCTCAGCCGCTTTCTTAAGTTTCTTGCCGTTCAGGCAGAGATAATAAGCATAGTTGTTCAGCACCGGGGCATATTCGGGATCGATCTTCAACGCCCGCTCATATGCGGCGAAGGCTTCTTTCTCATTGTCAAGCTGATGGTAGGTGTCACCTATCATCGAAAGGGCCTGGACCACCACGTCGGGATTGTCCTTGAAGGCTGCCGCCATCCTTTCGCTCTCGGATATGACGGACTGCATGTCGCCCATATTGTAGTAGGCCATGACACGCATGTTGAGGAAGGCCGGCTCATCCGGGAATGCGGCGTATGCCTCCTCCGATGCCTTGAGCAGGGTATCCCAGTCGTCGCTGTAGCTGAGCGACTGGATATACATGGCCCTGGCGTTGAAGTCCCCGGGGTAAAGGTCGCTGTTGGTCTTGAACAGCTCCACTCCACGGTCGCGTCGGTCCGAACGGAAGAAATAAGTGCCGGCGGTCATGAGCATGGATGAGTCCGC
>JBGUGW010000311.1:0-6528 GCA_045111695.1 Candidatus Cryptobacteroides sp.
GCCCGGGATTCGGACGGTAATGCGGGCTTCGGAGTCCGAGAAATTGCAGCAGAAAAGCATCGTCTCCCCGTCAGCATGACGAAGGAACACGAAGTGCCGGTCAGCGTCGAATCCGTCAGTCGGCGACTGGCAGTAGCAGAGATCGTAGGTAAGCCCCTCGCTGACGCTGGGAGACGCCGCGAGTTGCAGCGCAGCGCGGTAGCGAGCCATCACTGCGGCTTCGCCCGCAGGCAGAGCCTTTCCGTGGACATACGCATAAAGCCGCTGCAGCGACTCAGGTTTGGCGAAGTTGAAGATGCTCGTGCGGCCCTCGTGTCCTTCGGACGCATCGACGCCGGTCTCCTGCCCGAAATAGAGCATGAAAGGCGCAGTATTGAGCATGAGGGAAGCGCAGAGGGCGGAATAAAGGTCCGGCCTTCCGGCAAACCAGGGGGAAGCGAGACGCTGTTCGTCGTGGTTCTCCAGGAAATTGAGCATCCTGGGCTGGAGATCCTGCAGGAACTGCCAGTTCCACGTGATGGCGCGCGCGGTGCCGTGTCCGGCGGCTATGGCGCGCAGCACGTCGTACAGCCCGGACTTGTCGTACAGGTAATCGAAACGTACGTCCTCGATGTACATCCGGTATTTCTCTTTTTGATAGACCTCGGCTACGAAAATGACCGAAGGAAACTCTTCCTTGATCCTGGCTATCAGCCACTTGAGAAACTCCGGGGGGACCAGCTCCACCATGTCGCAGCGGAAGCCATCGACACCCTTCGAGGCCCAGAACCTGACTATCCCGTACATGGCCTCCCATGTCCCGGGAGCCGAATAATCTATCTTTACCGTGTCTGACCAGTCATAGTCGTGCCAGCCGCATAGAGGTATGCCGCCATGCTTGTCGGAATAATCGCAGCCCACATGGTTAGGCACGAAATCTATTATCAACTTCAGCCCATGGGAATGCACCCGCCTGACCAGTGAACGGAACTCCGACATCCTCCGCGAGGGAACGTCGGCCAGATAGGGATTGACGTCATAATAGTCCGATATAGCATAAGGAGAACCTGCGTCGCCCTTTACGAAGGGCTTGCTGGTGGAATGCCGGATGATGCCGGTACACCAGACATGGCTGACGCCGAAACCGCGCAGGCAGTCGAGGGTGGCGTCGTCCACGGACGACATCCTCCCCTCGCCCCAAAGGCGCGGAAGCATCTGATAGATAATCGGTTTAGACATACTATGGCAGCATCTTGGAGATGATCTCCGTGAGCTGGGCAGTCTCCAGCAGGAAACCGTCATGACCGAAGTTGGAAGTGATCTCGAGGTACTCCGCACCCGGTATCATGGCAGCCCATTTCTCGACATGATGCGGCGGGAAAAGCCCGTCGGTGTCGATGGAGACGACCGTCGTGCGCGCCTTGATGCGCGAGAGCGCCTTGGCGACGCCGCCGCGGCCGCGGCCGACGTTGTTGCTGATGACGGAAGTGCTGACGCTATTGTAAGAATATGCATCGAAGCCCCTGCGGATGATCTTCGCGCCCTGATAGCGCTGGTATGAAGCGGCGCGGTCGGCGAAGAGCGTATCGTCGTCCTCCTCGGCCTGGGTGAGACCGTAACCCTGGAAACAGCGGTAAGAAATCATTGCCTGGGCGCGTGCGCATTTCAGGCCCTCTTCACCTCCGTGGATATCCTCGCATGCTTCGAAGGTAGGATCGGCGCGAAGCGCCATGCGCTGTGTCTCGACGCTGGCGGTAAGCCAGGGCGTAACGCGCGGCTCCGTCGCGATGAACAGCGCCTGCCTGAAAACATCGGGCTCCATGACGGCCCACTCAATGGATTGGAAACCTCCGATGGAACTTCCGATGAGAAGGTCTATCTTCTCCACACCCAAATGCTTACGCACAAGGATTGAAGCGTTGATCATGTCCCTGACAGTGACCTGCGGGAAGGAAAGGAGATAGGGCTTTCCGGTATCAGGATTGATGGACCTCGGGCCGCTGGAACCATAGGCGGAACCCAGCATGTTGACGCATGCCACGAAGTATTTGTCAGTATCGATCAGCTTGCCGCTGCCGACCATCTCCGGCCACCAGTCCTCGCAGTCGCTGTTGGCCGTGAGGGCATGGCAGATCCAGATGACAGGCTCCCTGCCGTCATATTCCCGGGGGGAAGTGTGGTATGCTATGTCGATGGTTTCGAGCCGGTCTCCGTTCTCGAAAATGAAGGGACCGGCCTTCAGAGTGTATCCTTTCATTTCGCGAGAGCTGTTTCGATGGCTTGGGCGAGATCGTTGATGATGTCCTCCGGATCCTCCAGTCCGATGCTGAGGCGCATCAGGTCGGGCGCAATGCCGGCCTCGCGCAGCTGCTCGTCGCTGAGCTGGCGATGGGTGTGCGAAGCGGGGTGAAGGATGCAGGTATAGCAGTCCGCGACGTGCGTCTCGATGGTGACGAACTTCAGCGAATCCATGAACTTGTTGTCCACGGCGCGGCCGCCCTTGAGGGCGAAGGCCATGACGCCGCAGGAGCCGTCAGGAAGGTACTTGCGAGCCTTCTCATACTGGCTGTCGCCGGGCAGGTCTGGATAATGGATCCAGGCTACGGCCGGGTGATTCTTCAGGAAAGTGGCGACCTTGAGCGCGCTTTCCGTATGGCGTTTCATCCTGACATGCAGGGTCTGCAGGCCGAGGTTGAGGTAGAACGCGTTCTGCGGGGCCTGGATGGCTCCGAAATCACGCATGAGGTGCGTGGTGCACTTGGTAATATAGGCCGCACGGCCGAAACGCTCGGTATAGATGATGCCGTGATATGATGCATCCGGAGTGCAGAGCCCCGGGAACTTGTCCGCGTGGGCGTTCCAGTCGAAATTGCCACTGTCGACGATGACGCCGCCGACGGTGGTGCCGTGACCGTCCATGTACTTGGTGGTGGAATGGGTCACGATGTCGGCGCCGAACTCAATCGGACGGCAGTGGACGGGGGTCGCGAATGTATTGTCAATGATCATGGGCACGCCGTGGGCGTGCGCAGCGTTGGCGAAGCGCTCGATGTCGAGCACCTGCACGCCCGGATTGGCGATGGTCTCGGTGAAGATGAGCTTGGTATTGGGCTTGAATGCGGCATCAATCTGCTCGTCGGTCGCATCGTAGTCGATGAACGTCACATCTATGCCCATCTTGCGGAAAGTCACTCCGAAGAGATTGAAGGTACCTCCGTAGATATTGTTGGTGGCTATCATGTGGTCGCCGGCCTCGCAGATGTTGAAGCAGGCGAAGAAATTGGCTGCCTGGCCTGAAGAGGTCAGCATTGCGCCCACTCCCCCTTCGAGCGCAGCGATCTTGGCCGCTACCTTGTCGTTGGTGGGATTTTGGAGCCTGGTATAGAAATATCCTGCTTCCTCGAGGTCGAAGAGGCGGCCCATCTGGTCGCTTGTCTCGTACTTGAACGTGGTGCTCTGGATAAGGGGGATCTGGCGGGGTTCTCCCTTTCCGGGGGTGTATCCGGCCTGGACGCAGAGCGTCCCGATATGCGGCTTGTCACTCATTTTCCGTAGGTATTTTCTAATTCACACAAAGTTAATCGTTATTCGCTGAATTATTATAAAAATTTTTAATAAATTTGCGTTCCAATTAGGTTGCGAACAAAGTAAACTTTTTATAAAACACACTATGCCAGTCAAATCCAATCTTCAGATCGCCCGTTCGGCCTACCAGCCTAAGCTTCCTCTTGCCCTCAAGGGCGCAGTTAAGGCCGTCGAAGGCGAGGCGACCCAGTCCGTCGGCAACCAGGCCGAGATCAAGGCCCTCTTCCCCAACACCTACGGCATGCCCGTCGTGGAATTCGTTCCCGGAGAGGCGGTAGAGTATCCCAAGTTCAACGTAGGTATCATCCTGTCCGGCGGACAGGCCCCCGGCGGCCACAACGTCATCTCCGGACTCTTCGACGGAGTCAAGTCCCTCAACCCCGACAATAAGCTCTACGGCTTCCTGATGGGCCCCGGCGGACTTGTCGACCACAAGTACATGGAGATCACCCCCGAGATCATGGACGAGTACCGCAATACCGGCGGCTTCGACATCATCGGGTCCGGCCGTACCAAGCTTGAGGAGGTGGACCAGTTCGAGAGCGGCATCAAGATCCTGCGCGAGCTCGGCATCAAGGCCCTCGTGATCATCGGCGGAGACGACTCCAACACCAATGCGTGCGTGCTCGCCGAGTATTACGCAGCTAAGAAGTACGGCGTGCAGGTCATCGGTTGCCCCAAGACCATCGACGGCGACCTCAAGAACAGCCAGATCGAGACTTCCTTCGGCTTCGACACCGCCTGCAAGACCTACAGCGAGCTCATCGGCAACATCGAGCGCGACTGCAACTCCGCCCGCAAGTACTGGCATTTCATCAAGGTGATGGGCCGCAGCGCCTCCCATATCGCCCTTGAGTGCGCCCTCCAGACCCAGCCCAACATCTGCCTCATCTCCGAGGAGGTCGAGGCCAAGGAGCAGAGTCTCGACGAGATCGTCGCCTACATCGCCAACGCAGTCGCGGCCCGTGCCGCCCGCGGTGACAACTACGGCACCGTCATAGTCCCCGAGGGACTCATCGAGTTCATTCCCGCCATCAAGAAGCTCATCGCCGAACTCAACGACACCCTCGCCACCGACGAGGCCAAGGCAATCGCCCGCGAGGACCAGATCGACTATGTGAAGGCCCACCTCAGCGCCGCCAATCTCGCCACCTTCAACTCCCTGCCGGCAGGTGTCGCCCGCCAGCTTGCGCTCGACCGCGACCCTCACGGCAACGTCCAGGTGTCCCTCATCGAGACCGAGAAGCTTCTCTCCGAGATGGTTGACAAGAAACTTGGCGAGATGAAGAAGGAAGGCAAGTTCGTCGGCAAGTTCGCAGCACAGCATCATTTCTTCGGTTACGAAGGCCGCTGCGCTTTCCCTTCGAACTTCGACGCAGACTACTGCTACTCACTTGGTTATAACGCCTCCAGGCTCATCGCCTGCGGCAAGACCGGCTACATGTCCGTCGTCCGCAACACCACCGCTCCCGCAGCTGAGTGGATCGCCGGCGGAGTGCCGATCACGATGATGATGAACCTCGAGAAGCGCAGCGGCAAGATGAAGCCCGTCATACGCAAGGCCCTTGTCGAGCTGGACGGAGCCCCGTTCAAGTACTTCGCCGCCCACCGCGACGACTGGGCTCTCAACACGCGTTTCGTGTATCCCGGAGCCATCCAATACTGGGGTCCTTCCGAGGTCTGCGACCAGCCTACCATGACCCTCAAGCTCGAGCACGAATAGCCGTAGGCTATACTGCGATTGAAAAAGCCGCCGATTCCGACCGGGAACCGTCGGCTTTTTCAATTTAAATGGCTATATTTGTTGGTTAAAGCGCAATATGGATAGAGAAGAAGCGAAAAAACGGATTGAGGAGCTCCGGGAGGTCATCCGGGACAACAGCCGCAGATACTACGTGGACAACGCCCCCGTCATCAGCGACTACGAGTATGACCACCTCATGTACGAGCTCGAGGACCTCGAGAAGGCATTTCCCGAGTTCCTAGTGCCGGACTCCCCCACCCAGCGTGTCGGAAGCGACCTTGAGACGCAGGGCGCCGGCGAGAATGCCGAGCCCGGCGTCCGCCGCGAGTTCGCGCACTATCCGCACCGCTTCCCCATGCTTTCCCTGGGCAATACCTACAGTATCGAGGAGGTCGAGGCTTTCGCACAGCGCGCGGACAAGACCCTCGGCACTTCCTTCACCTATTGCTGCGAGCTCAAGTTCGACGGGACCGCCATCTGTCTCGAATACAGGGATGGCAAACTTTTCCGGGCGCTGACGCGCGGCGACGGCGTGGTGGGCGACGACGTCACGGACAATGTCCGCAAGATCGCCAACATACCGCAGCAGCTGCACGGGGACTATCCTCCCGAATTCGAGATCAGGGGCGAGATACTGATGCCTTACGAGGCTTTCGACCGCCTGAACCACGAGCGCATCCTCCAGGAGGAGGCTCCTTTCGCCAATCCGCGCAACGCCGCATCCGGTTCGCTGAAACTCCTCGATCCCGAGGAGGTCGCGCACCGGGGTCTCTGGTGTACGCTCTATCACATTCCGAGTGAAAGCCTGTCCTTCGAGACCCATGACCAGGCCCTCCGCGCTGCGGAGAGCTGGGGCCTTCCGGTCTCCGACAAGAGGCGCATCTGCCACGGCATCGAGGAGATCGAGGCATACATAGACGAATGGGACACCGCCCGCAAGGCCCTGCCATTCGCCACCGACGGCATAGTCATCAAGATCAACGAAATGGCGTTCCAGCGCACCCTGGGCTTCACTGCGAAGTCCCCGCGCTGGGCTGTCGCATATAAGTTCAAGGCCGAGCAGGCCCTCACCCATGTGGTTTCGATCGACTACCAGGTCGGCCGCACGGGCGCGGTTACGCCCGTCGCCAATCTCGAACCGGTACTTCTGTCCGGCACAATGGTCAAGCGGGCCACCCTCAACAACGCCGACCAGATGGCACTTTTGGACATTCGCATTG
>JBGUGW010000312.1:0-3270 GCA_045111695.1 Candidatus Cryptobacteroides sp.
GACCAAGACCGATCCCGTGGAGCGCAGGGCGATCTACCATCAGATAGACTCCCTCAGCTACGAGGCGTCCAAGATCTCCATCCCCAACGAGTACGACAAGTCCATGGCCGTCATCGGAGCCAACGGCACCAACGCCTTCACCTCCAACGACGTGACCTGCTACACCGAGGATATCCCCTCCAACCAGATAGAGAACTGGGCAAAGATCCAGTCCGACCGCTTCAAGAATATGGTCATCAGGGGTTTCCACACCGAGCTCGAGGCCGTCTATGAGGAGTACAACATGTACCTCAACGAAGACAGCGAGAATGCCTTGATGGCCATCGACTCCGTGCTGTTCAAGAACCATCCTTACGGCACCCAGTCGGTCATCGGCACCTCCGAACATTTGAAAAATCCTTCTATCAAGGCCATCAAGAAGCAGAAGGCGACATACTATGTCCCTAACAACTGTGCGATCTGCGTATCCGGCGACTTCGATCCGGACGAGTTCGTGAAGATCATCGAGAAATACTTCGGCGACTGGGAGCCCAATCCTGATCTCCCTGTATTCACCATCAAACCCGAGGATCCCATCACCGCAGCCGTCGAAAAGGACGTCTATGGCACTGAAGCTGAATTCGTAATGGTCGCCTGGAGATATCCGGGTGGGATGGATATCGAGAGTGAAACCGCCGATATCGTGTCGGCAGTGCTCAACAACGGGATGGCCGGCATCATGGACCTCGATCTCGTCCAACAGCAGAAGGTCCTCGCCGCCGGCGGTCAGGCCTATACCCGTACCGACCATAGCGAGTTCCTGATGCAGGGTTATCCCAAGCAGGGCCAGACCCTCGAAGAGGTCCGCGACCTGCTGCTTGGCTGCGTGGCGAAGCTCCGCAGCGGCGATTTCGACGAGAACCTCGTCAAAGCGTCCATCGCCAATTTCAAACTCCAGCAGATGCGTTCCCTTGAGCGCAACAGGAGCCGCGCGATGGCCTACGTCAACTCCTTCGTCGACGGACATAACTGGAAGGATGACGTACACCAGCTCGACCGTCTTGCCAAACTCACCAAGAAGGACATCGTCGACTGGGCCAACGAGTATCTCGGCGAAAACAGCTATGTAGTGGCATACAAGCGCGTAGGACCCAATCCCAAGAACGAGAAGATCGACGCTCCCGAGATCACCCCCATCGTCACCAACCGCGATTTGCAGAGCGCTTTCCTGAGCGAGCTCCAGGAGAGCGAGGTCAAGCCCATCGAGCCCGTATTCGTGGACTACACCAAGGATATGTCGGTCTTCAACGCCCAGTCCGGCATCGAGGTGCTCTACAAACACAATGACATCAATGACATCGCCACACTGCAGTTCCTGTTCGACGAAGGCTCCCTCACCGATCCCGCGATTTCGTTCGCGATGGACTACGTGAGCTATCTCGGATCGGAGAGCCGCAGCGCCGAGGAGATCGCCAGCGAGATGTATGGCCTGGCCTGCAATAAGTCCTTCCGATCCGGCACAGAGCAGACTTCATTCAGCGTTAGCGGCCTGTCCGAAAACCTTGGCAAGGCACTTGAGATCATGGAGGACCTGATCGCCAACGCCAAGGCCGACGAGGACATCCTCGCCGAGCTCAAGGCCGATATGCTCCAGGAGCGCGCGGTCAACAAGTTGACCCAGCAGCGCTGCAACTCCGCTCTCAACTCCTATGTAATGTACGGACCCGGATACGTCAAGTCCACTACCCTGACCAATGAAGCCCTTGAGGCCCTCACGTCCGAGGAACTCCTCGCCAAGGTCACCAACCTGCTCACCAAGCAGCACAAGGTGCTCTACTACGGCCCGATGAGCGAGAACGAAGTCCGTAATATGCTGGCTGAATACCACGACGTGCCGGGCGAGCTCGAACCCCTGGAGCGCAAGTATGCGCAGGCTCTCCTGACCCCTGAGTCCAAGGTGTTCATCGCCCCGTACGACGCCCGTCAGTTCAACTACATCCAGTTCTCCGACCGCGGCGAGAAATTCGTCTTTGAGGACGCTCCCGCCATCGAGGTGTTCAACGAGTACTTCGGAGGCGGAATGAACACCATCGTGTTCCAGGAGATGCGCGAGGCCAGGGCCCTGGCCTACTCCGCAGGCGCATACCTGCTGGCTCCGGAGCACAAGGACGACACCTATTCGTTCTACGCCCGCATCGGATCGCAGAGCGACAAGCTCCGCCAGGCAGTGGAGGCATTCGACGAGATCATCAACGACATGCCCGAATCGCAGAAGGCGTTCGACATCGCCAAGTCGTCCCTCGACGGTACGCTCCGTACCCGCAGGACTACCGGGATGTCCGTACTGAGCAGCTATCTGGATGCGAAGGAGCTTGGACTCGACGAACCTCTGGACAAATACATCTTCGAGAAGCTTGACGGCATCACCCTTGAGGACCTGGCAACCACCCAACGTAAATGGGTCAAGGACCGCACCTACGTGTACGGCATCCTCGGAGATCCGGCGCTCCTCGATATGGACTTCCTGCGCACTCTCGGTCCGGTCAAGCAGCTCACGCTCGAGGACATCTTCGGCTACTAGTCGTCCTTGAACCTGTACTCGGTGATGTTGCGTATGCCCGGCATTCCGTAATAGGCATCGACAATATCACCTTTCAGGTATACGAAACTTCCCAGGATATCCGGGTTGTCCACAAGATTGAGGGCATCCCGGATATCTCCTTTCTGTAGCTGTACCGACAGGCAGGCATCCCTGTCGGTGACGGAAGAGCGGGATCCGATCAGGATGTTGGTCTGAGACTTGAACGGAGGCGAGAAAGACGCAGAAGATGAAGTCAGGTCCCCTCCCACGATATACCCGCAGACCCACACGTCCTCCTCGCCGGTATTGGCACGGGCCTGGCCTATATTGTATGCGTTCTCCCGCTCCGCGCCCCTGGAATCGCCCTGTCCTATGACATAATCCTCGGCAGACCAGTAGCGTGTCGTATCTATGGCAATGCGTATGCCCTCTGCTGAGGAGGACCCGCCCGACGGCGCGGAAACGTTCAGGACGAGGATCTCCTGACGCTCGAGGACGCGCGTCAGGAGGGTACCGTCAGTCCCGCCGTCACTGAGTATCAGGGAGACTGCACCGGGATTGAAATAAGCAATCCTCTTTTCGGCGTAGCTGTAAAGGAGTTTGCCGTCGTCACTTTTCAGGATCAGGGAGCCGTTGGGATACGAAGTAAGGAAGTTGGGCGCAATATTGAGCTTGACTCCGGCATTCAGCTGCCGGCATATCAGCTCCAC
>JBGUGW010000313.1:0-2211 GCA_045111695.1 Candidatus Cryptobacteroides sp.
ACGGCGCACATTGGATGCCTTGACGGCTCCGACCACTGCGCCGATTTCCATGCGCTTGGCAGTATATCCCTCGTCGTAAATCTCACGGACGTGGGTAGTGGCGAGGCCTATCTGGTTACCGTAGCTGGAATAACCTCCGGCTGCCTTACGGCTGATCATGCGCTGGGGCAGCTTGCCGGGGATGGTGTCCGCGACCTTGGCGCAGATATCGCCGGCGCCCGTCACGCGCATGGCCTGATAGACATAGGCGCGGCCGGAAAGGGGGTCGCGTATGGCGCCGCCAAGACAGGTCGCAGCGCCTCCGAAAGGCTCTATCTCGGTAGGATGGTTATGTGTCTCGTTCTTGAACTGGAGCAGCCATTTCTCCTGCTGTCCGTCCACATCGACGTTGACGTAGATGCTGCAGGCGTTGTTCTCCTCGCTCTGCTCGAGGTCGTCGAGCTTGCCATGGGCGCGCAGCCAGCGGGCTCCGATGGTCGCGAGCTCCATCAGGCAGAGGCTCTTGTGCTCCCTTCCGAGCTCCTTGCGCATGCCGTGGAGCATCCTGAGGGAATCCTCGAACTCACCGCGCATGAACGAGTCATCCACGGTGATCTCCTCGATCTCGGAAGTGAATGTAGTATGGCGGCAGTGGTCGCTCCAATAGGTGTCAAGGATGCGGAGCTCGGTCTCGAAGGGATCGCGGCCTTCGCCCTTGAAATACTTCACGACCTCGCCAAGGTCGTCGTGACTCATCGCCAGTCCGTGTTCCTTGCGGAAAGCGTCGTACTCCGACTCGGGCATCGCGGTGAAGCCGCTGAGGTCCTCAAGCGGCTTGACGTCGGCCTTCTCGCTGAGCGAGAGCACGCCGAGGTCCTTGGGACGGCACTCGACGGGATTGATGAAATAATGCCTTATGCGGGCAAGCGTCTCCTCGTCGGTTCCGTCATCGAAAACCAACAGGCGCGAGCTCTTGATCTCGACTTCCGCGGCGGGATCGATAAGGTGGACGCAGTCCACGGCCGACGAAGCGCGCTGGTCGAACTGGCCGGGGATGTATTCCACGGCGATGTATTTCTTGCCGTCAAGAGGGCAGGAATCGGAGACCGTATCGGTCACCACCTCGCCGAAAACGCTATACCGGCACTGCTCCAACAACTCGTCGGAGAATCCGAAGAGGTCATATACATTGATGAGCCTCAGGGACTTGAGACTGAGCGAGAGGTTCTCGTTGAACTCTGCCAGCAGGCTAGATGCTTCGACGCGGAACTTCTCCCGCTTCTCCACGAAGATTCTTTTGTTCGTCATATTCAAGAAAAATGTATGCCCACCGGCGTGCAGGCGTGGTGGGCATATCGTTAAATCACAGTATTCAGGACCTTGTCGCTCTGGCGCTTACGGAACTCCTCAAGCTTGGAGGAGAGACCGGGGTCGTTGAGGGCGAGGATGGCTATAGCGTAGAGGGCAGCATTGCGGGCGCCGTCGATAGCCATGGTCGCAACGGGAATCCCGGAGGGCATCTGTACGATGGAGAGCAGGGAATCCAGTCCGTTGAGGGCCTTGGACTTCACCGGCACCCCGATAACGGGGAGGGTGGTCAAGGCCGCAATGACGCCAGGAAGGTGTGCGGCTCCTCCGGCGCCGGCGATGATGATGTCGAAACCATTCTCCCTTGCGGAAGATACATACTCGGCCAGGGGGCCGGGATTGCGATGGGCGCTGAGGACCCGTTTGTCATACTCGATGCCGAACTCCTCGAGAGTGGAGCATGCAGGCGACATGACGTCCCAGTCACTCGCACTGCCCATGATGATCGCTACCTTGCTCATGCAAAAAGGTCTGGTATTAAATAGACACTAACAACAAGTCACAAAGTTACAACTAATCCGGGACCTGCCCAAACCCTTTTTAAAATTTCTTAGAAAAGTTTTCAACACCTTCGGTGTTAATATTTTTTGCGGGGAATGTTTGGAATTATCAGCGGATTAGCATTAACTTTGCACAAATTTGGACAGATGAAGAGATACATGCACAAATTCGGCCATTCAAGCTTCGGGCTTACCGATGACTGCATTGTTTTCCCTTCATTATTTTTTATTTAGGCAACCTGTCGAGGTTGTCTTTTTTTTTGCTGCATGGCTGGAAACACCATCCTGCTGAGAGGCGGGGAAATAGTCGCGCGAGCGCAAAGGACGACCGGAGACATACTGGTCCGGGACGGCCGTATCGAGG
>JBGUGW010000314.1:0-8158 GCA_045111695.1 Candidatus Cryptobacteroides sp.
GATACAGTCTTCGAAGAAGAATCCGGCATACGCGACTATGTCCGCATCGGCGAATTCCGTCTTCACAACGACACGCTGCCCATGGCGGCGGTGGGTTCCGGCTTCGCCTATAAGATGGGCATAAGCCCCAATTTCCTCGCGCCTTTGGAGATTTGGTTCCCTGACAGGACGGGCAACATCTCCCTGACCAATCCTACCGCTTCCGTACATTCCGTAAAGGCAAGGCCGTCGTGCGTCTTCTCCATCAATTCGGATGTGGATGCCTCCCTGATCATCCTGCCGATGGAGTCCATGCGGACCCTGCTCAATTATACCGACGAGGTCACAGGTGTGGAGATTCGGCTCACTCCAGACTGCACCCGCCGCCAGCGCAAGGAGTTCGAAAGTACGCTAACGTCCCTGCTTGGCGACGGCTTCAAGCTTGCCGACCGCATCCACCAGAACGAGTCCCTCTATAAAATGATGAAGTATGAGAAAGCATCACTCTTCCTCATACTCGTCTTCATCATTATCATCATAGCATTCAATATCTTCGGAAGTCTCTCGATGCTCATCATCGAGAAACAGGAGGATATCGGGACTTTCCGCAGCATGGGCGCCTCCGATACCCTCATCCGCAAGTTCTTCGTGCTTGAAGGCTGGCTGATATCATTGCTGGGACTGGCCATAGGCCTGGTCCTGGGCATAGGGCTGACGCTCCTCCAGCAGAAGTTCGGCCTGATACCGATGCCGGGCAATTATCTCGTGTCCACCTATCCGGTCCAGCTCCGCTGGAGCGATGTGCTTGTAACTTCGCTGAGCGTTGCAGTCATTGGCTATCTGATAGCCCTCATACCGGTTTCTACTTCTTTTCCCAAGCGCCGGTAATCTCCCCGATGTACATCGTGTGGACGCCCATTTCGGCGTACAGGCGCTCCCTGATGTCCTCAGGCACCCTGTTCAGGTCAAAGGGCGCTGAATACATTTTGCGGCATTCTATGGCCAGGCAACCCTCGGCGAAGATGGGATTGCCCGCCTCGGTGAATTCCACGGTCAGGCCGGCATTGGCGGTCTTGTCCGGGTCGTCGCGCAGGGAATGCGAGCCGATGTATACGAGCGCGTCCTTGCAGGCCTTGGTCTTCGGGAATCCCGTCACAGTGAAATATGCATTCTCGTCCATCAGCTGCTTTGACGCCCTGTCGGATGAGACGAAGACGGTCACCACGGGTTTGCCCCACAGCTCACCTATCGTTCCCCACGATATGGTCATCGAATTGTATTTCTTGCTGTTGCCCATGGCCAGAGCCATCCAGTCCTGTGCGAAGTTGGCAACGGGATTCATGTTGAGATCCATGGGATCGACGGGCGTCCAGGCGTGCTCCGTCAGGACGGAGTCAGCCTGGACCCCGGCCTCAGCGGCTTCATGGTTCCTGCCCTTGCAGGAGAAAAGACATGCGGCCGCCGTCAGGACGGCCGCAAGGATAGCGATCTTTTTCATTTTCTATTCTTCAGGAAGGAACATGGGGTCCCAGGCGGGCAGGAGGACAGGCTTCTGCTCGAGCATCTTCAGGACGTCTGCGGGGACGTATTTCTTCTCGAGCACCAGCCGGAACATGTATTCGTTGAACCACTCGTCGGTCATGATGATGTGGCCCTTGTAGCCGGAGGAAGCTCCCCAGCTGTTTTCGACCATCCATTTCCTGGGCTTTCCCGAAGCGTCAAGGTCGACGGCCATGAGTGTCATGGCGTGGGTCGAGCCGCTTGCGTGGGTCATGATGCGCTCGCGCTTGTCCATGGTGAAATCCACGCCCATGAGCGAGTCGTAGTCGAAGTTGTTCAGGTCGGCGACTCCCTTGGAACGGTTGAGGAACTTGTTCACGTCGCAGGAGAAGTACATGGCGGTGTTGTCCTTGATGGAGGCGATGGCCATTTCCTTGATCCGCTCGATAGGAAGGTTGACATACACCCAGTTCTGGCCGTCATAGACATGGCGGTCATAGTCGATCTCGTACACCTTGCCGTACTCGCGGGTGGGATCGTTCATGACCATGATGTAGTTGTTCTCGAGATCGGCTCCGATGAACTCCTCGTAGAAGGCCTTGGGAGTGTATGTCTTGCTGCTGACAAATTCTCCCTTGGAGTTGTAGCGCGTCCACTCGAACTCGGTCGGAGGCACTCCCAGGCAGAGGGCGAGGATGTGATACACATCCTTGAGCATCTCGGTCTTCATGGCCTGCAGATCATCCTTGCGGCCGGCGGCGCGGAGCTTGAGGCCGTCCTGGCGCAGGAGGTTCTTGACCTGGGTGGACATGGCGGAGGTGCTGTTGGCGCTGAGCGTCTCGGGCATGACATCGGCCGGTACGAGGCCGTATTTCATGATGAGGTTGGATACTCCTGTGAACTGGCCGCCGTCGCCGATGGGATTGGCGAAGAGCGAGTCGACCTTGCGGTCGTCGAAGGGGAGGTCACGGGTGTCGATGACTCCCTGAAGGAAGAGGTTGGCCTTCTCCAGCTGGTCATAGAAGAAAAGATAGTTCTGTGAGAAGGTGAAATCTCCGAGGTCAAACCTGTCGATCATCCTGGCCCTCAGGACATTGAGTCCGGAGAAGAGCCAGCACCTTCCGGAGGATTTCTGGTCCGTGATGCCGCGCGTCTTCACCTTGTCGGAGAAGTGCGTGTCTATCATGGCGAGATTGTCCGCATTCTCTGCAAGGACGGTGATAGAGGTGGTGTTGAGGGCGTTGCGGAGCGCCTTGTCGGCGGCTGTTCCGGCGTATCCCTTGCTTATCTCCTTCAGCATGTCGGCGGAGATGCCGCCGCCGGCGGTCTGGGCGCTCATTCCGGCCGGGATGAGCAGCACGGCCGCGGCCGCGATGGCTAGTCTTTTCATCTTCATTTCGTTATGTTTTTCTGATCAATCCAAAACCTGTATGACGGCTCCTATCCTTTCCTTGCGGCACCAGAGCCACATCTTACCTGTCCTGTCCACCTTCTTGACTACGAAGGGGAGGTCGCTTTTCTTGACCACATCGCTGCGGCTTGTCCATGTGATGTCACCCTTGACTTTCTCTCCCTCGCCGGTCGGGACGAATTTCAGGTCCAGGCAATAGTAGTCGGACATGTTGTCGGTGTGCACGCGGAACTCGCTCTTTTCGCGGTTGAAGGCCACCTGGCAGGTCAAGGGATCGTACTTGAATACCATGTCGTCCTTGACCTTCAGGCTGAAATCGGAAGTGGCCACGAACTCAGGATCGACCTTGTTCCCCGTACAGGAGGAGCACAAGACCGCCAGCAGGAATACTGCGAGGTATATGGGATGGAGACGTTTCATTGTACGGTGATGGTTTTTGAGATGATGTCACGCGTGCCGTCCTTGTAGTCGATGGTGGCCTTGAGCGTGCCGCTGCCCAGGACGGTGTAATATCCGGAGCCGTCGGTGCTGAGGACATTGTTCCCGTAATACCATGTGACCTTGGCGGCGTCGGGAGCGTTGAATACGCGCAGCGGCATCTTCCCGTTCTTCTTGAAAGAACCGTTGGAGTTGCGTTCGGCGGAGTTCAGGTAGATGAACGGATAGCCGTCCTTGTAGTATTTCTTGGTGGTGAAGCTTGCGGAAACGCCCTTGTTCCGCTCTCCGGGCTTGAAGACCGTCACCTTGTAAGTGGTGTTGGGCTCGAGGCCCTCGAAAGTATATGAGTAGCTGCCGGGGGAGTACGGCTTTACGGTGAAATCTTTCGGGGAGGATCCGCCTTCGGGTGCTATGGAGATGCAGGAGCCGCTGTCGGATGATTCAAGCATGGTCCAGAGTACGATGGCCGCATCCTGGAACTCTTCGACCTTCTCTATGGACAGCGAGCCCGTCACCGTGAACCTGATGAAGGTCCCGTCCCTGCTTATGCCGCTGAGCCCGACCTCCGCTTCCTTGCCGCTCCAGGAACTGAAAGACGGGGAAGTGCTTGCATTGAACGACGTGTGCGTCCCGTTGGGCCAGAATACCGAATAGACATCCTTGGCAATAGGAATTGCCTCGATGAGGTCGAAGCAGGGATGGTCGGGATTGCAGTTGGCTTCGTTGTTCATCCACCTTTCCCTCGCGGTAAGGTTCATCCGCGCCGAGGTAGAGTATCCGGCATCGTTGTCCGAAGCGTCGTAGTGGTATATGAGCATGCCCGAACCGCCCACGAAGCGGTCCCAGCCTTCGGCAGCGCGGCACTCGAAGAAGTAATACTCGTCTTTTGCATCGGTCTCCGCGATGAAATAGCGTTTCTGGGAGCTGAGGGGAGCAAGTGTCTGCGGGCCGATCTCAAGCGGCTCGGCTTTACCGAGACCAAGGGACCAGAGCTCCATGGCGTTGTAGTTGGGCGGGGTGTTGCCGTTGTCGTTGTAATTGCCGTGGTCCATTAAGCTTGTATAGCCCCATACAGCTCCACTGCATTTTTCATCCCCGAAATCGAAAAACCCTCCGCTGTCATATTTATCGGTGTCGTACAAGTCCCAGAGGCCCAGGGCATGGCTGTACTCATGGCAGAAAGTGCCTATTCCGGTGAATATTTCATTGTGCGTGCCATAATCGAAGTCATATGTCAGCTCGGTCGACATGGCGTAGGAGTTGATCTTGGTCCCGTCGAGGTTGAGCCTGATGCCGGCCTCGTCGAAATACCATTGGTGCGACCAGATATGGGTAGTACTGGCACCTTCCGCTTCATCATGGCCGGCGACGAATACGAACACGTTGTCCACCTCTCCGTCTCCGTCTCCGTCAAACTGCGAGAAGTCAATCTGGGCGTCAACGAGGCGGCAGGCCTCTGCCACAGCCTCGTGCGGCCGTTTGTCCAGACCCTGGCTGTCGTTTTCTCCATAGTATGCATAACCCTTTGACAGGGTTACGACCGGACTCACGATGAATTCGAAGTTGCATGCTCCCTCGAACTGGTCGTTGAAATAGTCCATGGCGCTGCCTTTCGCTCCGCCGTAGGAATATCCCTTCTGGGTGAGCATGTTCACGAAATTGTCCCTTCCGAACTTGAATGTCAGGTCGGTGAACTGTGCGAGTATGATGATGGCTTTCCTGGTCTGCGTTCCGGCCTTGGTGTCGGGCTGGGCATGGAAGCGGTGCGAGGCACGGAGGCGGTTCACCGTATCGCGCCGGCGGGCGGCCGCTGCCATGAGGGTCCCGCGAGGGACTATCCTGGACGCAGCGGCGGCCGCAGAAGCCGCATTCCCGGGGCTGACACGGACTCCGGAACTCCTCCTGGCGCCGTTGAAGTCAAAGGCGGCGTAGTACCAGTATCCGTCAGCACCTTCGGTCACGGCACAGCCGTCCTCAGTCCTGACCATGCGGTAGAACTCATCTCCGGAGACTATGATGCGAAGTTCGCTGCCGTCGGGCTGCCGTACTGTCACGGGGGTGTTCCGCGCAGGAATGGCGGACAAGCGCAGGCTTACGGCCAGCAGGAAAAGCAACGAAAGGACAATGTATTTTTTCATAACGGAAGCATACCGCAAAAAGTATGCATATTTACGAAAAAAGGGGGAGAATACCAAAAAAAGAAAGAGCCGGTCACCTCACGGCTTCCCGACTCTTAGACGTGTACTAAAACCTAAACCTACTATATAGATGCAAAAGGTCTTAGAAACGTTGCATGAAAAATCAATTTTTTTGACTTTTTTATTTCTTGGCCTCTTCGACGGAAACTTTCCTGAACTCCTTGAGGTCCTTCATCAGGTCGAGGGCGGCCTTGCGGGCGCGGGCGCCGGCGGCTTTGTTACCCTTCATGACCTGGGCGCAAGCGTTCTCCTGGAAAGCGGCGGCCTCAGCAATGATTTTTTCAACAAGTGCTTTCATTTTTATCAGTTTTTTAGGGTTAATATGTGAAAAATATCGAAAAAACGGGTTAGTCGCAGTTACGGTGAGTGCAAGATAAAAATTATTACACTCAAATCCAAATATTTAGGAACTTTTTGCATTAAGAAGGTTCATTGCCCGTTCCGGACCGGCAGTAACGAAGGTCTCGATGCCCGAAACTATGCGTACACTAAGCTCCTGGACCGTTTTCTGCTGTTCTTCACTCATTTCCCCGAGGACGAAGTCGATCTGTCCTCCCTGCCTGAAATTGTTGCCGATGCCGATGCGTATCCTGGCGTACTGCTGGGTACCCAGGGCGTCCTCGATGTCCTTGAGGCCGTTGTGCCCGCCGTCCCTTCCCTGCATGCGCATCCTGACCGTGCCGAAAGGCAGGTTCAGGTCGTCGCAGATAATGATGACCCTCTCCGTCGGGATGTTCATCTTGTGCATCCAGTAACGGACGGCGTTGCCGCTGAGGTTCATGTACGTGGAGGGCTTGAGAAGGATGAGTTTCCTTCCCCTGTAGGAGCACTCGGACACGCTGCCGTAGCGCCGGCTCTCGAAAAAGAGATTGGATGCCTGAGCCCAGGCATCCAATATCATGAATCCCATGTTGTGCCTGGTAGAAGCGTACTCAGCGCCGATGTTTCCCAATCCGACGACAAGATAGTTCATACCGGGTTCAACGGATTTCCGGCTACTCAGCAGTTTCCTGAGCCACCATGTTACGAGTAGACTTGACACCGCAGATGATAGTATCCTTGTCGGAAATGACGGAAATCTTGTCAAACTTGAGGTCACCGGCCTTGATCTTCTTGTCAAGTGCGAGGCTGGAGATGTCGACGGTGACGTCATCCGGGAGATCCTTCATGAGGGCGCTGATGCGGATGAAGCGGGAGTTCTGAGTGAACTTGCCACCCTGCTGGACGCCGATGGAGTGTCCGGTGATGATGACGGGGACCTTGATGGCGATGGGCTTCTCCTCATTGACTGCGAGGAAATCCACGTGGAGGCAGCGCTCGCTCACCGGGTGGAACTGAAGCTCGTGAAGGACTGCGTTGTAGGACTTGCCGTTGTCGAGCTTGAGGTCGACGATGTAGGACTTGGGAGTGTTTGTGAGAGCCTTGAGCTCCTTCTCGTCCACGGTGAAGAGGATGTTCTCCATACCGAGGCCATAGAGGTTGCAAGGGACGACGCCCTGCTTGCGGTAGGCCTTGACGACCGCTTTGTTGCCGACCTGACGGACCTGGCCTTTCAATTCAAAATGCTGCATTTTTTAAAGTATTAAAATGTGTTACTCAGCCCCGGACCTGCCGGGGCCCCATTGCACCAAAAGCCCGACGGCTTTTAAAATGCGGGCGCAAATATAGGAATAAAATTGTTAATCAACAAGTCCCGTCGCCTTGTTCCATGCGAGTTCCTTGTAATGACTGTCCAGGAAAGCGCTCCCGTTGCAGGGGAGATACATGCTTAAACCACAGAAAGTTTCGATATTGAATCCTCCGTAGCTGTACAGGAATGACTCCGTGGCGGCCTTGTAGAGGATGCATGAGTTCAGAGCCCCCGTGAGGGAGCGCTGCTCGGCATCGCTTGCGCCGGCCTTGACCAGGATGTCCTCAAGGTCATAGAACCAGTGGTTCTTGTTACGATAATACCTTTGTACGGACGAAGGATTGAGGCCGTCGATGCTTGCTCCATACTTGGAGAAGAGGGTCTTGCAGAGGGATGCCAGGCCGTCCAGCTTGGTGCAGTCGACAAGGGAGATGGTGGCCGAGCGGTCGTTCCTGTCGGTCTTGGCCGCGTACTGCTGGTAATAGTCGTCGACCACTGCGCGGGTGTCCGTCCCCTTGGCCCCGAGAAGATGTCCCGCGAGGTTCTTGTAATCGAAACCGTCGGCGAGGATCTCCGCCTGCGAGAAACCGATCTGGTCGCACACATCCTTCAGCTCGTATGCCACCTCAATGCCGCCGCAGAGGCATGCATCCATCAGGAGATAGTCCAGGTGCATCGGGATGGCGTCCTTGAAATCGATGAGTTCCATCTCAATGGCCGTGGAGACGGAGTTGGTCATGGTCAGGCTCTTGGTCAGGGGCTCTCCGGGAAGCAGCTCGGGCTCCATGTACGGATAGGCGCCGTCCGGAAGGGCGTGCGCTGATGAGCCCTTGCGTCCTGCGGACTGGGAAGGCTCATAGTACTCTGGATTATTGTAATACCCGACAGGCATCCAGCCTGTGGCGTGGGATGAGAAAACCATCCCGTAATGCGAGGTGGGGAACTGTTTCTTGATGTCGGAGAGTATGGTGTTCATCGTGGACTTCTCCGAGAGATTGCCGT
>JBGUGW010000315.1:0-2953 GCA_045111695.1 Candidatus Cryptobacteroides sp.
AACAATACTATAATCGCCTGGGAGCCTGTCACCGGCAAGGACGGACTTCCCGACCGGACTGTTTCATACCAGATCCTCTGCCGGGAGACTTCGCAGGCGGAATGGCTGCCGGCCATGCCTATGGGCCTTGACGACATGGTCGCTGCTCCGACCTCAAACGGGCAGATGGAATTCTCCTGCCCTTTAAGCAAAGACAACTACTATTTCGCCGTCCGCGCCGTATCAGCCGAAGGGCATCCCGGCCTGCCTGTGCTGGCGCAATAAGGTCAGAAAAGACCGGCGGCGGCGACTGCGCAGCGGATGCCGTCGATGGCGGAGGAGACGATGCCGCCGGAATAGCCCGCGCCTTCCCCACAGGGGAAAACGCGCGGGGCCGCCGGGCACTGCAGCGTCTCCGGGTCGCGGACTATCCTCACGGGTGAGGAGGTCCGGGACTCGGTGCCAAGCAGCAGGGCACCGGAAGTATAGTATCCGCGTATCTTCTTGTCCACCAGAGGAAAAGCTTTCTGCAGACGGGCGGTCACCATCGGAGGCAGCACTTCGTGAAGAGGGACCGATACCGCTCCGGGATGATATGATGTCTCGGGCAAGTCCTTCGAAACCCTGCCCTTGCAGAAATCCGTCATGCGCTGTGCCGGAGCGGCGAAAGGATGCGAGTCCGGTGCAGTCTTCCGCACCGCCGCATACATGCTCTTCTCCACGTCACGCTGGAAATTCAGCAGGGCGAAGGCTCCGTCGCCGGCATACTGCTCAGGAGTGTCCTCCGGTTCGATCTGGACTACGACGCCCGCATTCGCCCATCGGGAATTGCGGGCGGAATTGGACATTCCGTTTAGCACGACCGTTTCCTCCTCCGTCGATGACGGGACAAGTATGCCGCCGGGGCACATGCAGAACGAGAACACTCCCCTGCCGTCGACCTGCTCGACGAACGAGTATTCTGCGGCAGGCATCCCCGGAGAATAAGCCCCGTGATAGCGGGCGTCATTGATGAGAGACTGCGGGTGCTCTACCCGCACACCCAGGGCAAAGCCCTTGGCTTCGAGTCCGATCCCTTTGGAATCAAGCATTTCATATATGTCGCGGGCGGAATGGCCGGTAGCAAATATGACGGCCCCGGCGCGGAAATCCCGGCCGTCGGCCGTGCTAGCACGCACGCCGTCAGCATCAATGGCAACATCGCTTACCCTCGCCCCGAAATGATACTCGCCGCCGTGCTCCTCGATGGTGCGGCGGATATTCTCTACCACTACAGGGAGTTTGTCGGTACCGATGTGGGGATGCGCGTCAATCAGGATTTCGGGCGAAGCGCCCATCTCCACGAGGCGGTAAAGCACCTCGCGGTTGTCACCGCGTTTTGATGAGCGGGTATAGAGTTTTCCGTCGGAAAATGCGCCCGCT
Organism: Candidatus Cryptobacteroides sp.; assembly: GCA_045111695.1. Classification (GTDB taxonomy): domain Bacteria; phylum Bacteroidota; class Bacteroidia; order Bacteroidales; family UBA932; genus Cryptobacteroides. The sequence continues at coordinate 1,402 of JBGUGW010000315.1, forward strand.
CCCCCTTCGCCGAAGCAGTAGTTCGAATCGGGATCGAGGACACCGTCGCGCGAGAGCCGCGCCATGTCCGCCTTGCGGGCGTGGACATCCTTGCCTCGCTCGAGCACTACTGGCTTCAGCCCGAGGCTCAGGAGCTTCAGCGCGGCGAACATGCCCGCCGGACCTGCGCCGACGACGAGCACCTCCGGTGCGCCATGCACGTCGCGCAGCTCCGGCAGCCGGTATGGCTCGTACGTCTCGTCCGCGCCATAGACCTCCACCCGGTAGCGCCATACAGCCTTGCCTCTCGCATCGATGCTCCTGCGTGTGATCACGCATGTCTCCGACGGGAACCTGGCCTCGACCGTCCGCTTGACATCTTCCGCCTGCAGACCTTCCTTCAACGGGACTGTTATCTCGATCTCTCTCATGCTAAGGCAAAGTTAATGTTTTTCCCGCAGGTTACCGCCGGTTCTGCCGCGACATGCGATGGTCAGCGGGCGACCGGCTTGGCGGCATCGAGCCACGCCGTAATACCGCCATCAAGGTTCAAGACACGCTTGAAGCCCGCCTTGCGGAGCTGGCCGGCAGCGTTGGCGCTTCGCTTGCCGCTGCGGCAGTAGACCGCGACAGGCCTGTCCTTGTCCAGGCGTGCCTTGCACTGCTCGATGAAACTATCCTCATAGACGTCAATGTTGATGGCGCCGTTGATGTGCTGTTCTGCGTATTCTTCCGGCGTCCTGACATCGACTAACTGTACAGCACCGTCCGCGATTGAAGACTGGAAGTCATCGGGCGACAAAGTCGTAAATCTCTGGGCGCTGCACCCGGCTATTCCCACCAGTGCAGCCAATATGGCTGTAATCCTTTTTCCCATGATATTCTTTTGAGTTAAAAGTCGGCGATACGCGAGACGGGAGCGACGTCGAGAGGGCAGCGCTCCCCTGCCAGATAGTGGAAATAGCCGGCGATGGCAATCATCGCGGCGTTGTCCGTAGTGAACTTGAACTCAGGCAGATAGGTGTTCCAGCGGCGCTTGCGGCCTTCCTCCTCGATGCGGCGGCGGAGTCCGCTGTTGGCGGCCACTCCCCCTCCGATAGTGATCTCGCGGATGCCGGTCTGCTTCGCTGCCTTTATCAGTTTGTCCATCAGGATATCGACCAGCGTTTTCTGGAACGAAGCGCAGATGTCTTCCTTGTTCTTTTCCATGAAATCCGGGTCCTTGGCCATCTCGTCACGGACGAAATACAGCAGTGAGGTCTTGATGCCGCTGAAGCTATAGTCCAGACCGGGTATGTGGGGCTTGGCGAACTTGAAACGCTCGGGGTCGCCCTGTGCGGCCAGCTTGTCGATGATAGGACCACCGGGATAGCCCAGCCCCATCATCTTCGAACACTTGTCGAAAGCCTCTCCAACAGCATCGTCTATGGTCTGGCCGAGGATCTCAAAATCCAGGGGGCTGTTCACCTTGACTATCTGTGAATTGCCTCCGGAAACCAGCAGGCAGAGATACGGGAAAGACGGCTGGCGGTTTTCCTTGTCAAACTGCTTGACGAAATTGGCAAGCACATGG
>JBGUGW010000316.1:0-4026 GCA_045111695.1 Candidatus Cryptobacteroides sp.
AAGGTGCAAAAAGGTGCAAGCACCGACTTTTTTTTATTGAAAGTCCGTGCTTGCTCGCATTTCGTAACGCGCTGATAATGTGCGTATTAATTTGCGGAGAGAGCGAGATTCGAACTCGCGATACCCTTTTGGGGTACACACGCTTTCCAGGCGTGTGTTAATTCACGGTTTTCCCGCTCAAAATCAAGCACTTATAAAACGGGGTTTTTCAACTTGCAAACAACTTGCAAACAAATATAGTGTAAACACGGGAAATAAACAACGGAAATATATCACGGCGTATTCAATATACTGAAACGGTCGTTCACTTCAAAATAGCCAGGAATATCTCCGCCTGGATTTAAGTATAGTTTCATCCTGTCTTTTGAGATGACAAGGAGGTTTCCGTATGGATCAAGTTGGACCCAAACAAGATTAGACGGTGTGTTATAAGCAACGCAGCACTGATACGCAGCCGGCGTCTCGAGAACATCCGGTGCTGTAACGGAACGTAGGGAATCCAAAGCTTTCAGTCTTGCGGATTCCCTAACCACATCTTCCAGATGTTTCTTACTCGGAAAGCTCTCCGCAAAACGATGTGCGCTTTTCAGGTGTTCCTTAGCTTGTTCTATGCGATAATTCATATTGTCGCCAAGTGTTATCGTATCAACAGAATAGTACAGGATTCTATCGACGTCAGGATAAGTGTGACGAACGAAATACTCAGCCCTTGAACGGATATAGTCGCCACCCGAACATGATGCCACAATGACCGCTGCTAAAACAAATAGTGCTTTCTTCATTTATCTATTGTTTTTTGGTTAGTTCCCTAATGATGTCGATGAGCTTCCCGTTCTGGGAGATCAGCTCACGGACGTCGGCTGATGTGATTGGAACGCCTTCCGGGTTGAGGCTGATGTCGTCGCTGTGAATCCGGCCGAAATTCGAGCCTCCGACCTGGACATCCCCTGAACGAAGCATGTCTCCAGCGCCGGTCAACAACCAAGAAGGTGATAATCCATATAACTCTGAAAACCGCTGCGCCTGCTTCTTTCCGAATGCTTTCTTGCCTGTAAGGAGAGCGCTGACATAGGATTGTGAGACACCTAATTGCCTCGCAATTTCATCTTGCGTAATGCCCTTCTCTTTGAAGAACCTTACGAGGGGCGGGTCGTTGCTTTCCATATCCAAAAAAGTTGAAAAATTATTTGATAATAACAAAATTGGTTATATATTTGCAACCGAAAGTTATAAGCAAAGGTAACAAAAATCATGCAGAAAGAAGTCAAGTACAAGGGAAACGTAGACTATCCCGCCACCCTCGCCTCCCTGGATGAGGTCGGCGTCTACGTCGTCATCCCCACGTCCGACACGGACATCTCCGCCATCCGGACCGCCGTCGCGAAGTACGGCAAGACCCCGGAGGCCGCCGGCAAGACATTCTCCGTTCACAAGACCAAGAACGGCGCACGAATCCAGAGAGACGCATAAGGCTCGCCAAAGCCCGGACGGAGGGGGCGGCCGATGCTGGTAACACATCGGAGGCCGCGAAACTGAAAATGCCAAGGAGCCCCTGGGACGCCCCCCCCGTTTTTGAGAAGCAAACCTGTCAGGAGGCAGGCTAAGCACGATTCCATAGGTTTCCATAGCAGAACCGACCCCGCCGCGGGTGCGAGCTCCCGGCGGTTTTTACAGAAGCGAAGACAATCAAATACTTTTCATCATGAACTCTGAAATCAACGTCGCGCCCACGTCGCGCAACACCCTCGGAAGGACCTGCGAAATCCTCGGATGCCACAGGAACACCCTCCGCCGCTACATCAAGAAGGGCCTCCTCCCCGTCCATCGGCGCAAGGCGACCGGTCAGGCGGTGATCTACGGCACCGACATCATCCGCTTCTTCAATCAGTGCGAACGGCCCTGGGTCCTCTAACAAGACATCATGTTTCACTTATCAAATCCTTTTCAACTCATGAAACGCAAACTCACCTACATCGCGGCCATGCTCGCCATCACCCTCATCGCCTTCGCCGTCTGGAACTGGTCGTTCCGGATCGCCGGCGTCCTCCACTGCGACAGCGCCATCATCGACGCCCTGTCCGTCATCATCCTGGGCATGTCCTTCTATCCGGCCGGCAAGGTCACAGAGAAAGAGGAGGCCGCAGCATGAAGACCCCGAGATTCGTCACCGTGAAAGAGCTCGGTCCCGTCGCGACCGCGCTCAACATCCGCTTCGCCGGCTTCCTCGTGCGCCTCGCCGAGGTTGAGGGGCTTGACCCGAACAAGGTTGTCGAGGACGCCCGTCAGATCCTCGCGGACGCTGAAATCGCACAGGAGGGCTGACTATGACACAGTATTTCGTCTACGATTCCTATGTAGCCGCCGGCCGCCCGAAGGCGGAGGCCGCGGTCATGACATACGCCCAGAACAATTACATGCACAGCCTGATCTCCGGGGCAAAGCTCGATGCCGTCGTCGACGACATCAAGAAGTATTGCGCGAAGATCCTGGAAGAGAACAAGCGCTTTGCTCCCGTCGACATCCGCCTGAGCGACGAGCGCTACGAATGGGACGGCCATCGGACCCTGCACATCGGCCAGCAGTCCCTCCGTCTCCGCAAAGTCAAACTCGTCATCGAATAGGAGGAAATATGAACGTATCAAGGAAAACCACCGACAAGAAGGTCAAGGTCATCGTGAACCTTCTCGCAAAGGGCCTCAACAACGAGGACATCAGGCAGCAGCTCGCCATCACCTTCGATGGCCTGTACATCGGCAAGAACTACGTCCAGTCCGTCCGGAAGACCTGGAAGGACTGCGGCATGACGGAGGACTGGAAGACCGTCCGCGACGCCATGATTGCGGCAAACATGGAACGCCACGGCAAGGAGCGCGGAGAGGTGTCACCGGCCCCCGCTGACGTGAAAGAAGAGGCCCCGGCCGTTGAGGCTCCCCGTCAGGAGCGCGTCGTCCAGGGAGAGCTCTTCGAGCCCGAGCTCACGCGGCACGAAATCCTCGTGCTGAAGTCCCTCGTCCGTTTCATCGACAAGGGAGGTGAGAAATGAAGCGCGAGGAACTGGAACGTCTCCGCAAGCCGCTCATCCCCGGCTTCGCCCGCATCTACGTCGAGCACGAGGAGGAGGACGAGCACGGCTATTACAGGACCGGCTACTACGTGTTCAAGGGCAAGCACATCTTCGCGAACTTCGAGGAAGGCAAGTGGCACCTGTCCGTCTCTTCCAAGAGCACGCTCGGCTACTACGAGCTGAAGGAGATCCGCTACGCCTTCCTTCCGAACCGCTGCTACATGGCGCAGATCTTCCCGCCGCGGGAGGAGTTCGTCAACGTGCATCCGAACTGTTTCCATCTCTACGAAGTCGAATAGCCATGGGACAGGTATTGCAACCCTTTAACCAGGTAGAAATGCGCGGCCGCGTGGGCTCGCATACTATCACCCTGGGGGACGACGGAAGCTGGAAGGGCTGGTTCGACCTCCACGTCGCCACGAAGGACCTCCACGGCACCTGGCAGCCCCTGTGCTTCGACTGCCATGTCGCAGAGGACGGAAGGCACGTGAAGGACTTGGGAGCCGGCATCGGCGGAAAGATTGTGAACATCCGCGGGCGCCTCATGAAGTTCGAGGACGCCGGCCGTGATGACTGCTACATCCACGTGACGCACCTGACCGTGGTCGGAGGCGCCGGGGACGAACTGAAGGTTCCAGATCCGCCGAAGACCGAGGCGGACCGCAGGCTCGAAAAGGGGGTGCTGTTCTGATGGAGACGAAACACGGAAGCAAAATCGTGGAGAAGCGAGAGAAGAAGAGCGGCTACAAGAACCAGCTTCTGCACTTATCGTTCAGTGACAGCCTTCTCATAGTCGGAACGCTCAAGTCCAGGCGCGAGGAGAATGAGGAGAATATTCGATTCTGGAAGGAGTTCGGCGAAAGGAGCGTCGGCGAAACGGCTGACACCGGTTTGTCCCTTGCGGAAATCTACGAGGAGGAGAATGCAAAGATAGACGACATGATCGCCCTTCTCGACGAACT
>JBGUGW010000317.1:0-2195 GCA_045111695.1 Candidatus Cryptobacteroides sp.
GGAGGGTTAGTGCTTGCCTATGGCGGCATCAAGGCTATTGTCGCCTCGTCAAAATACAAGGGAGCTTGGGAGAAGCCGGTTTCAGCGGTCTCAGTATCTTTGTTAGTCGCCCTTTTCCTGGTGTCTTTCAAGATGCCGGCGATCAATGATTATGTCGGCTACGGCAATCTTTGCAAGTTAGTCCCTGACAGCGGACAGGTCTATACCCTTCGGGTACATCGGCCGGAAAACATGGACGTTTATCTGGGCCGGGATGTCTACAATCTCGGGGATGACATCGATTCTTTCCTTCTCCTGGCTCCGAAAGAGGGTACTTTGATTCTTCCTATGAAAGCTTTCGGTGAATCCGAAGCTTTGGGACAGTATCTCGAGGACCTTGACCTGGAATACTGCGGACCGTATGCGATCTGCAATCTCGATCCATTAGGCCAGAAGAACGCCCGCAAACAGGCGAGGAAATCACGCAGGTCCAGATGAAAGCCGTCATCGCCATAGATTCGTTCAAGGGCTGCCTGAGTTCCGCTGAGGCGGCAGCTGCGGTCGCGGAAGGCCTCGTCGGGCAAGACTGTGTCGTGCTGCCCGTCTCCGACGGTGGCGAAGGTTTCGCTACGGTGCTGACGGAAGCGCTTGGAGGAGAGTTAGTCACTGCCCGCGTCCACGATCCGCTCGGGCGCATGATTGACGCATCGTATGGACTTGCAGGACAAACGGCTGTCATCGAGAGTGCCGCGGCAAGCGGGCTCACCCTGATGAGCCCGGAAGAGCTGAATCCCCTGCGGGCGAGCAGCCGCGGCACAGGCGAGCTTATCGCTGACGCGATATGCCGCGGCGCCAGGGACATCTATGTCGGCTTCGGAGGTACCGGGACGAATGACGGCGGAAAAGGCATGCTGGAGGCCATGGAAACTGTCCGGGTACTATGGCCGGAATGCCGTTTCACTGGCCTCTGCGATGTGACTGCCACCTTCTGCGGGCCGGAAGGCGCAACCGCCGTTTACGGGCCGCAAAAGGGCGTAAAGCCGGAGCAGGTCGCACTGCTCGACGACAGGTTGCGGGCCCTGGCAGAGCAGTACCGGCCAGCGATGGGCCGGGACGTGCTCACGAAGCCCGGCAGCGGCGCCGCCGGCGGCATGGCCGGAGCCCTCTGGGCAGTCCTCGGCGGCGAACTGAAACCCGGCGCCGACGCCGTCCTCGACATCCTCCGCTTCGAACATCTTCTGGAAGGGGCCTCACTCGTCATCACCGGCGAAGGCCGCATCGACGCGCAGACCCTGCAGGGCAAACTCCCTGCAGTCGTAGCTCGCCGCACCAAAGCCTTCTCCCCCGCCCTCCGCGTCGTTGCCTTTACCGGCCGCAATGAGCTCACATCCTCACAATCCCTCTTTGATGGAATAATACAGATAACCCCGGACGATGTGTCGTTGGAAACGGCCCTCGACCGGGATTATGCATATGGAAGGCTGACCGCTGCCAGCGCTAGATTCCGCTGAAGGAACTGAAGCCGCCGTCGACAGGCAGGACGACACCGGTGACGAAGGTGGCGGCGTCGCTGCAGAGGAACTGCGCTGCGCCGTTGAGTTCAGTCAGGTCGCCGAAACGGCGCATAGGAGTCTTGGCTATAACCTTGATGGAGCGGTCGGTCAAGCTTCCGTCAGGATTGAGGAGCGCTGTGCGGTTCTGCTTGCCGATGAAGAATCCGGGCGCAAGCGCATTCACGCGTATCTTCTCGCCGTACTTGATGGCCATCTCCTGGGCCAGCCAGCGTGTGAAATTGGAAACACCCTCCTTGGCAGCGCCATAACCAGCGACGCGTGACAGCGCGTCGTAAGCGGCCATGGAGGATATATTCAGGATACATCCGTAACCCTGTTTCGCAAATACCTCCGTGAAGACATGGCAGGGATAAACGGTTCCGTTGAGGTTGAGGTTGAGAACCTTCTCCCAGTCTTCGAGTTTCATGTCCCAGAAATTCTGGTCCGGCATGATGGTAGCCCCGGGGACATTGCCTCCGGCGACATTGATGAGGATGTCCACCTTTCCACGAGTCATGACGACCTCATCTGCGATGGCTTTCACGGCCTCCGTTTCCATCACATTGCAGGCATAACCGCAAGGATTGCCGCCGAGCGCGCGTAACTGCTCGACTACGGGTTCGACCTGTTCAGGCCTGTGGACCAGTGCAATCACGTCCGCTC
>JBGUGW010000318.1:0-7094 GCA_045111695.1 Candidatus Cryptobacteroides sp.
GTTATAGGGCTGGCCGGAAGCCTGGATGCGCAAGGAACCGTTGCCGGTAATGAAATAGTCCGAAGATTCCTCCGCGGGGGCGATGGAGCAGATATTGTGCTCCGGCAGGATGGTGGCGCGTTTCTCCACCGGAATATATGGGATCTTATACTCGAGCTTTTTGGTATCTATCTTAGCGCTGGTGATCCCCACAGCAAGGCACAGAAATGCGAAAAAAACAATTAACTTTTTCATGGCTAGTATATTAGTTGTATAAAGATACGAATTTTACAATTATAGTCAATTATATGATCAAGAGCTTTGTCGATTTATTCATGAGATTAATCGAAAAATCCCCCTCAGATTACTCTGAGAGGGATTCCGTGGAGCATAGGAGGGTCGAACTCCCGACCTCTAGATTGCGAACCTAGCGCTCTGCCAACTGAGCTAATGCCCCAAGCGGGTGCAAATATACAACTATTTTTGATATCTGCATCCTATGAAACCTATTTTTAGTCCATGGGATACTTCATGCCCCAGTCGGCGCGGAGGGCGTCCATCTGCTCCATGACGGAGATGGTCTCCGCGTGCGGCATGAACGGGGATTCGAGCAGGCCTTTCTCCAGGGCGTCCTTGCAGGCCAGCACCTGATGCTCGTATCCCGTGACTTGTCCCTTGGGCGGATAATACGCCTCGATGAGCTTATAGTCGGCGTCGTAGATTTTGACAGCCTCAGGGCAGTTGGTGTTCTCTACCACGATGTACGCGTCGTCACAGACGATCAGTCCCTCGCGGTTGCAGCGGCCCAGTGCGCTGGATACGAGATTCGCGACCTTGCCGTCCTTGTACTGTATGGTGATGGTCTCGTACATGTCGACACCCGTATCGCCCATCATGACACTGGAATCGGTCTTGGCAAAATCGCTGCCGAAATACATCCTCATGAAATTGAGACAGTATACGCCCAGATCCAGCAGGGCGCCACCGCAGAGGTCAGGGCGCAGGATGCGCTCCTTCTGCTCCATGGCATAGCACAAGCTGGCGTAGAGCATCCTGGGCCTGCCGAAACGGCCGCTGTCGATGATTTCCTTGACCTTGAGGGAAAGGGGCATGTAGCGGGTCCAGATGGCCTCAGTGATGAATACCCCGCGGCTCTCGGCCAGGGCGATCAGTTCCTTCGCCTCGCGGGCGTTGGCCGTAAAGGCCTTTTCGCAGAGTACCGGCTTGCCGGCCTCGATGGCGAGCTTGGCATGGGCGAAATGATGGGAATGGGGAGTCGCGATGTAGACAAGGTTCACCTCGGGATCGGCAAGCATCTCTTCGTAGCTGCCGTATGCCTTGGGAATGCCCCAGTGGTCCGCGAAAGCCTGTGCCTTGGCAAGGTCGCGGGAGGAAATGGCGTAGGGGATGACTTCGGGGTTCTTGAGTCCTGTGAGGGTTTCTGCCATCTTGTCGGCTATCCAGCCGGCACCGATGATTCCAAGCTTGATGATCATAAGTTTATAGGGTTCAGGATGATTTCTGGCTCAACTCTTACAAATGTAGCAAAATATATCGGGAAATATAGCTAAATTTGCATCCCAGAATCAGATCATTCTTATGACAGCACTACTGTTGTTCCTTTTCGGCGCCATGGCCATCTCCTTCCTCTGTTCGATCCTGGAGGCCAGCCTGATGTCCACGCCGATCTCATACGTGACAATGCGCGAGGAGGAGGGCTACAAGCCCGCCTCCAAGTTCAAATCATACAAGCAGGACAGCTCCCGCCCGATCGCGGCCATCCTTTCCCTCAATACCATTGCCAACACCATCGGCGCCGCCGGTGTCGGCCAGCAGGCCAACATCCTATTCGGCTCGCACTGGTTCGCCCTCGTCAGCGTCATCGTCACCATACTCATCCTCGTATTCTCGGAGATCATCCCCAAGACCATAGGTGCGACGCGCTGGAAGTCCCTGATGGGTTTCACGACCGCGTGCATCAGTTTCCTCATCTTCATCATGTATCCCATCGTGGTATGCATCGAATGGCTGCAGAAGCACATCACCCCAAAGGACAGTTCCGACACTACTGTGTCGCGTGATGAGGTGAGCGCCATGGCCAACGTCGCCGAAGAGGAGGGAGACCTGGAGGAGGACGAGAACGCCATCATCCAGAACCTTATCAACATGGATGACGTCACCGCGGCAGATGTCATGACCCCGCGCGTGGTCGCGCACATCGCACCTGAGCGCATGACAATCAAGACTTTCTACCGCGACAAGCGCTACCTGCACCACAGCCGCATCCCCGTGTTCGCCGACAATGACGAATACATCACCGGATACATACTCCGCATGGAGGCCCTCCAGCTCATGGCGGAGGACAAGTATGACGTGACGCTGGGAGAAATCAAGCGTGAGATTGCGAGCTTCAACGAAGACACCCCGCTCGACGAGATCTGGGACGAGATGCTCCGCAAGGACGAGCAGATCTCTGTGGTCATCAACGAGTACGGCAGTTTCCAGGGCATCCTCACCCTCGAGGACGTCATCGAGACGCTCCTTGGCAGCGAAATCGTAGACGAGTACGATACCGTCCGCGACATGCAGCAGCTAGCCCTCGATAAATGGAAAAAGAGACGCGACTCATCGTCGCGTCTCCCTTCCAAGGAATAAGTATTCAATCCCTATTTGAACAGCTTCTGAGCCATCTGGTAGAGACACCTTCTCCAGGTGAGGAACTCGTGTGCGGTACCCTCGGAGACATAGGACATGGCGTTGTAGCCGGCGGCCTTGAGGTCGTTGGCGGCCTTGGTGACGCCGTCAGGATTCTCCTTGCTTCCGCAGCCCATGAAGACGAACTTCACGCCGGTGTTGGCGACCTCCTCAGGTGAGTAGGTACCGCCGGAGAGGAGGCCATAATAGCCGAATACCTCAGGACGGGCGAGGGTGATGCTGTGAGTCTCCATGCCACCCATGGAAAGACCGGCCATAGCGCGGTGATCCTTGTCGGCGATGGTGTTGAAGTTGGCATCGATGTAAGGGATGAGCTCCTCGACGAGAACGGTCTCAAAGCCGTTGTTCATCATCATGCCCATGCCACCGGCACGACGCTGCTGGCCGCCAGCGGGGGCTCCGGCAGGAGCACCAGCGGGACGCTGGCCACCAGGGGCGGCTGCAGGGGCGCCCTGAGGACGCTGTCCGCCAAATCCACCAGCGGGAGCTCCGGCAGGAGCGCCAGCGGGACGCTGTCCGCCAGGGGCAGCACCGGGAGCGCCGGCAGGACGCTGGCCACCGGCCGGCATGGCGCCGGGACGGAAGCCCTCATTGGTCATACCGTAGGTCATGACAATGATGAAAGGCTCGACCTTGCCCTCGGAGATGAGGTTGTCCATGATGAGGTTGGCGTGGCCCTGGTTCCACCAGGCATACTCGTTCTCACCCCAGCCGTGCTGCAGGTAGAGGACGGGATAGCGCTTGTTGTCCTTGCCATAGGTAGGAGGAGTGTAGACGAAGGCCTTCTTGAGCATGTTGGTGCTCTTGGACCAGAAGAGGACCTGCTGGACGTTTCCGTGAGGGATGTTGCGCTCCTCATAGAATGCGCGGTCGTGTGCAGGGATCTCTATACCGCTCTCCTGACGGGTGGAGCCGTAGAAGTTCTCAGTGCCGGGGTCGTTGAAAGTACCGCCGTCGATGAAGATGTGATAGTAGTGGAAGCCCTCGTCCATGGGACCGGAGGTGGTGCCCCACCATGCTCCATCCTCGCCCTTGGCCAACACGGTGCCGCCGGAGCCGCCGAGACCGAGGCTGACGCGGACGGACTGTGCGTCAGGTGCTTCGATGCGGAAGCGGGCGTAGCCCTGGGAATTGACCATAGGATACTGCTGACCAGGCTGGTTCAGCTCGGAAGGAACGAAGTCCTCCTTGACCTCGGTGTTCTGCGCGAAGCCAAGGTTGGCCACCATGAAGATGGCGCTCAAAAGAATCAATGATTTCCTCATAGCGATAATAATGTTAGTAATTATGCTTTTCCCAAAGATAGGCATAATTACCGAAAATGCTATCAAAAAATGAGGAAAATGGCCCTAGCGCGCCATTAGGTACTCCTTGAAGGCTGCGTAATCTTTAGGAAGGGGAGTCCGCTCCACGCGGCCTTCCATGAAAGCGCGCAGGCGTGCCGGGATATCAACCGACGAGCCGGTGATAACGTCCACGGTGTCCTTGAACTTCGCCGGATGCGCGGTCTCGCAGAAAAGCCCGGTCTCGCCGGGTGCGAGCCCCTCGGACAGGGCGCGGTATCCGCAGGCCCCGTGCGGGTCGCACAGATAGCCGGTACGGCCGAATACCTCGCGGATGGTCTCCCCGATCTGTTCGTCGGAATACGTGGCTCCGGATATATCGGTGCAAATAGCCGCGTGGTCATGACCGTAAAGGTCCAGGATACGCGCGAAATTGCTCGGGTCGCCCACGTCCATGGCATTTGCGATGGTCTGGATGGATGGCCTGGGGTCGTACACGCCGGTACGCAGATAATCGAAGAACACGCTGTTGGCGTTGTTGGCCGCTATGAAGCGCTTGACCGGCAGTCCCATGCGCTTGGCGAAAAGACCCGCGCAGATGTTGCCGAAATTGCCGGAAGGCGTACATACGACCAGCTGGTCCGCAAGGCCGAGCCTCTTCATCTGGGCATAACCCCAGAAATAATAGAACGCCTGGGGCAGGAAACGCGCGACATTGATGCTGTTGGCGGACGTCAGGCGCATGGCCGCGTTCAGTTCAGCATCCATGAAGGCGTTCTTGACCAAAGCCTGGCAATCGTCGAAGACGCCGTCGATCTCGAGCGCAGTGATATTGTGTCCCAGAGTGGTGAACTGGCACTCCTGGATAGGGCTGACCTTCCCCTTGGGGTAAAGCACATACACGTGTATGCCTTCCACCCCCAGGAAACCGTTGGCTACGGCGCTGCCCGTGTCGCCAGAAGTGGCGACCAGCACATTGAGCTGCTCACCGGAGTTGAAATAGCGCAGCAGGCGGGCCATGAAACGCGCACCGACATCCTTGAAGGCGAGCGTAGGACCATGGAAAAGCTCCAGGGCATAAATATTATCGTCGACCTTCGCAACGGGGCAGTCGAAGGACAGCGTGTCGTAAACGATGTCGTGCAGGACGTCTCGGTCAACATCCTCGCCGAAGAAAGTGTATGCTGCCGCGCACGCCACTTCACGGAAATCCATCTCTCCGATATTCTCGAAAAAGACAGCCGGCAGATGCCGGATGGTCTCGGGCATATAGAGTCCGCGGTCCTCCGCCAGGCCCTTGACGACGGCCTTCTCCAAGGTCGCAAGCGGGGCCTTGCCGTTTGTGCTGTAGTACATCATTGCGCCAGAAGTTTAGCTCCCTTGTTGGTGACCTTCACCACATAGACCTCGCACTTGATGCCGCGGGATGCGAAGTGCTCCTTCATGATCTCACCGGCCTTGTGCGCAGTCTCGCGCTTGTCCGAAAGGGAGAAGACGGAAGGTCCTGAACCGGAAATGTTCATGGCCATGGAACCGGAAGCGAGGATCTTTTCGCGAAGCTCGTCGAATCCGGGAATGAACTGCTTGCGGTAAGGCTCGGCTACAGCGTCGTGCATGGCGCGGCCTACAAGGCCGATATTGCCCGAATACAGGCCGGCGACGAGGCCGCCGACATTGCCCCACTGGCTGATGGCGTTGTGCATGGGAACGGCCTTCGGCAGGATGCTGCGCGCCTCCTTCGTGGAAACCATGATCTTGGGATGCACGACCGCGCAGTAGAAATTGCCCGGGATGGGGAGCTGGATGATATCGAGAGGCTCATAGCCTCGGATGAGGATGATGCCGCCGAGCAGTGCCGGGGCGGCGTTGTCGGCGTGATAGCCGCCGCTGGCGAGGTTCTCGCCTTCCATGGCGCACACCACCATCTCCTCGTCCGAGAGGGGACAGTCGAACAACTCGTTCATGCCGTAGGCAGCGGCGGCGCTGGATGCAGCACTTGAACCGATGCCCGATCCGGGATAGATCTTCTGGCAGACAGTGACATCGATCTGCGCTTTCTTCCCGGTCATTTCCAGGAACTTACGGATGACCGGAGTGATGACGTTGTCCTCGATGTCCTCGGGGAGGGGGACGTCCGTCTGGTTGGTGATAGTTATGCCGTCACCTTCCGAAGCCGTCATCTCAAGGATGTCTCCGACCTCGTCCAGGGCGAGTCCCATGATATCGAAACCGCATCCGAGATTGGCGATGGATGCCGGGGCGAATACTCTGACCTTCTTCATAGTCCTAAACGTTTGCGATGCTCATGATATCGGCGAATACACCGGCAGCGGTGACGCTTGCGCCGGCGCCGTAGCCCTGGATGAGCATAGGATGCTTGTTGTACCTCTCCGTGGTGAGGAGTATGATGTTGTTGGAGCCTTCAAGCTCGTAAAGGGACGAGCGCTGGCCGAACTCTTTGAGCGACACGGTATACTTCCCATCTTCCATGCGCGCGACGACGCGCCAGTGCTTGTTCTGCGCAGCGAGCTTGCGGCGACGCTCTTCGAAATCGGCGTCGAGCTCAGGGAGACGCTGCCAGAACTCCTCGAGGCTGCAGCGGAAGTAATCCTCGGGAATGAGGTTCTCGGCGATGACATCCTCCTGGTCGACCTTGTAGCCGGCCTCGCGGGCGAGGATGACGAGCTTGCGGATAACGTCCTTGCCGGAAAGGTCGATTCGCGGATCGGGCTCCGAGAAGCCCTGTTCCTTGGCCATCCTGACCGTCTCGCTGAAAGGAATGTCCTCCGAGAGAGTATTGAAGATAAAGTTCAAGGTACCGCTCAGAACAGCCTCTATCTTAAGTATTTTGTCTCCACTGTTGCGGAGGGCGTTTATCGTATTGATGATGGGGAGTCCGGCTCCGACATTGGTCTCGAAGAGGAACTTGACGCCCCTCTTGAGAGCCATAGCCTTGAGGGCCGCGTAGTTCTCGTATGCCGAGGATGCAGCGACCTTGTTGGCCGCAACCACCGAGATGCCGTGCTCAAAGAAATCCATGTAAAGGCTTGCGACATCGGGGCTGGCAGTGCAGTCGACGAACACGGAATTGAATATGTTCATGCCGATGACCTCTTC
>JBGUGW010000319.1:0-3696 GCA_045111695.1 Candidatus Cryptobacteroides sp.
TCTGCTCCTCTTTCAGGCCTTTGACGGAATAAGCGTCCATCCGGACCAGCTGCCTGGGATCGGCGCTGAAACCGGCGATGCCCGTGCTTGAGATGAAATGCGTGTCCGGAGTCAGGCAGATGCGGTCGAAATAGTCCCGCCGTCCCTTTACCACGCCGCCGTAGTTGGTATCGACGTCCCGGACGAAGATCCAGGTGCGAATGCAATTCTCGGCGACGGTCATGTCTTTTTCTGCCAGGATGGAGTCATACTCCTTGAAGATCTCTGCCATCTGGGCCTCCGAACCGTCTTCTTCAGACTGCATTCCGCCGGTCCAGACGTGCTCGTATCCGTTGTGCGCGAAGACTCCGTCCTTGAACTCTCCACCTTCGACTGCGTACACCCAGGCCGCGATCTTCGTGCCGTCCAGCGGAGGCTGGCCGATCACGGAAGTCGCGGCGGCCGGCAGGGCGCGAAGCGCAGCTTCCAGCCTGCCGGCCTGCCCGGCCGGGTCGCTCAGGAAGAAGCGCCTAAGCAGGACGGTCTTGCCAGCCGTGGCCGCCGAATAGGCGTCCAGCACAGCCTGGAGTTGGCCTTCGAAAGGAAGGGAGCCGTCTTCGACCTGCAGGGTCAGATGATATTCGGCGATACCTTCCTGACTGGCAGGAAAGCGGTTTGTCCGTATTTTGACCGTTTTGTCTTGCCTGCCGAGCAGGAAGCGCAGCACCGCTTCATTGAATGCATCAGGATTCTTATTGGCTACGAAGTGGGTGCCCGGGATGATGGACAGTTCCGCGCCGGGGATAGACCCTGCAATCAGGCGCGTGTGCTTGTCCTTTATCATGTCCTTGTCGCCTGCGATTACCAGAGTCGGGCTCTGTATCCGCGCAAGCTCTTCCGGATTGACATTGGGGTCGTTGACCATCAGGCCCAGCATCTCGGCATTCTTCCTGGCGTCCGGACTCCTTTTGGAGAACAGCCTTGCAACCCTGTAGCCGATTTCTATAGGGATCTGGATCTTCCTCTTTACGCCGGAGGGATCCAGGTTGGCCCCGTCCAGGACCAGCTTCTCCACGCGTTCCGGATGCATCATGGCAAACACCATCGCGATATTCCCGCCGTCGGAAAAGCCCAGGACATGCGCTTTCCCGATGCCATGCTGGTCCATGAAGGCCAGCAGGTCCTCCGCGAACTGCCGGATGGTGAACGGGGCTTCGCCGCGAGGCGTCTGCCCGTGCCCCCTCGTGTCGAGGGCGATAACCCGGAAATGCTTCGCGAACGGCTCCATCTGATGCTCGAAGTAGCCGCAGTCCTCTCCGTTCCCGTGCAGCAGTATCAGCGGGAACCCCGTTCCTTTCTCAATATAGTAGTGCCTGATATCCATCTATGTCTTTTCTGTTCCCCAAACGGGCGGTTTCCTGGTGTTATGCCGTAAGGGCCGGAAACAAAGATACGTTATTTTGAGTATATTTGTCCATGGACCGTTCGAAACAGATCATTCGCACCAGCGTCATCGGCATCATTGCCAATGTCTTCCTGGCTGGATTCAAAGCCCTTGTGGGCCTACTGGCGCATTCCGTGGCCATCGTGCTGGATGCCGTCAACAACCTCAGCGACGCGCTTTCCAGCGTCATCACCATCATCGGCACCAAGCTTTCGGTGCGCCCGGCCGACCGGAAGCATCCTTTCGGCTATGGCCGAGTGGAGTATTTCACTGCCATCATCATTGCGGTGATCGTGCTTACGACAGGTATCACTTCGCTGATCGAGTCCATCAAGAAGATCATCAACCCCACGCAGCCGGATTATACGACCGTCACGCTGGTCGTCATCATCGTGGCCATTCTGGCCAAGCTGGCGCTGGGGTGGTATGTCCGCAGCCAAGGGAAGAAGTTGGACAGCGACGCCTTGATCGCATCCGGCTCCGATGCGCTTTTCGATGCCGTCATCACGCTGGCGACGCTGATCTCCGCCGGTATCATGCTGATCTGGAACGTGTCCCTCGACGGATATCTGGGCGCGCTCATTTCCCTGGTCATCATCAAGGCCGGTATCGAGATGCTCGCTTCGCCCATCAACCAGCTGCTGGGCGCCCGTGTCTCTCCGGAGCTCATCCGTGAGATCAAGTCGGAGGTTGCGGGCCTGGAGGGCGTGCAGGGTGTCTTCGACATCATCCTGCACGGCTACGGCCCCAACCTGTCCATCGGATCGCTCCACATCGGAGTGCCGGACACGATGACCGCCCACCAGATCCACAGCCTGACCCGGCAGATAACCGAAATGATGGCCGCCCGCCACGGGATAATCATGACCGTGGGCATCTATGCCAATGCCACTGGCGACAACAGGGATGCCGAGCTCCAGAGGACCGTCGTCTCCACGCTGACCCGCCAAGAGCATGTCCAGCAGGTCCATGGCTTCTATTGCTACGATGACGGGCGCATCTCCGTCGATGTCGTCCCAGACCTCTCTGTCCATGACGACCAGGCCTTCACGCAGATCCTGCTGGATCAGCTCAAGCACGTCCTCCCTGACCGCCAGGTCAGCATCGTGCTCGACCACAACTACAGCGACTGATCCGCCGCTGCATTCTGCTCCCAAAGGGGAGGTTATTTCTCGCGGACGGCTTTGCCGGTGAGGTGTTCGATGGTAAACTCCAGGATTTCGGCTCTGGGGCCGTTGCGGGTGATGTCCGCCTCGATGTCGTAGCCCTCGGGGAAGTATTTCTGCGCAAGGGAGAGTAGCCGGGCATGGCGCTCCGCTTCGTCGGCGACGGACTTGACGCGGCCGAAGCAGATCACGCTCTTGACGTGATACCACCAGTCGCCGGGCTCCTTTTCGGGCTCGCCGAGCACCGTGAAGCAAGCCTTGTCGCAGGCGCGGAGGGCGTCAAGCTTGTGCCCCTCCCTGGCGCAGTGGAAATACAGCTTGCCGTCCTCGAACACGAAGTTGATTGGAACGGAATACGGATATCCGCCATCGCCGACGACGGAAAGGAATCCCCTGTAGGCATTCGCCAGAATGCTGAAGCACTCTTCCTCCGGAAGGGCCTGTTTCGACCGGCGCATCGGCCGGAAATCCATCTGCTCGCTCATACAATTCAGTTTGAGGGAAATATGGAACCAAATATACGATTTTAGCCGGGATTTACAGCAATCGTACGGAGGATTGCGATTTGGTAATGAGAGGATTAAATCCTATCTTTATGACATTCTGAATAAAAGGAGACGAAACTATGAATGAGAAGATGCAGGCCATAATCGACACCAAGGTCGAGAATGGAACGGTAGCCATGTGGTGGCTGGGCCAGATGGGACTGATTGTCAAGTCCGCCAGTACGATGATAGTCATCGACTATTACGCCAGTCCTTTGCCGACAAGGCAGGTCACACCGCCGATTCCGGCAGATGAACTGACGGGAGTCGATGCTTTCCTGGGGACGCATAACCACATCGACCATATCGACCATCCTGCTTGGAGGATATGGGCGAATACCAATCCTGAGGCCAAGTTCGTCTTCCCGCGGGCGCACAAAAGATCAATCTCCAACGACAAGATAGCGGACAGCAATGCGGTCGGCTTGAATGCAGGGGAGTCAGTCCAGATTGGCGACATGACCATTCATGCAATCGCCGCGTCGCACGAGTTCCTGGACCAGGACAAGGAGACGGGTCTTTTCCCTCATCTTCAGTATATCGTCGAGTGCAACGGCGTGAG
>JBGUGW010000320.1:0-3331 GCA_045111695.1 Candidatus Cryptobacteroides sp.
TCATGTTGATCTTCTTGTTCGGCGCCTTGGGGTCGGACTTCTGGCGGAAGATCGTGGTGCGGAACTCATCCTGGGTGAGGGACTCCAGCGAAGGATGCCAGAAGTACCACTCCTTCAGGCGTTTGCAGATGCGGGAAACGTCGCTCCACTTGGTGGTGCGGTGTATGCTGGTCTCGTCGTCGCGCCAGTCGCCTGCCTGGACGTAGTCGAAGGGGCGCCACTCCATCTCCTCGAAGAGGCGGTTGCAGTCGCGCACGATCATCTCGCGCCTGCCCCACGCAAAATGCGCGGCGAAGAGCGCGGCGATCTCGACATCCTGCAGCACGGCCCGGCCCTCCGCCATGTCCTGCGCGAACTTGCGCGGGAACATGACGGGGTCCTCCTGGAAATATACCGGGTCGTTGTATTTCTCAGCCCATTCGATGAGCTGTTGCTTGACGGACTCTTTCATCTTTTATTTTACGGGGATGTTCTCCAGGACAGCCTTGAGGAAGTCCCACGCCTTCTGAACCGAAGGGATGTTGGCCCTTTCGTCAGGGGAGTGGGGACTCAGCAGGGTGGGGCCGCAGGAGACCATGTCCCAGTCGGGATATATGCCTCCGAGGATGCCGCACTCGAGTCCGGCATGGATGGCCATCACTAGAGGCTCCTTGCCGTAGAGGTCGTTGTACACCTTCTTCATCGTATGGAGGATGGGGGAGGCGTTATTGGGTGCCCAGCCGGAGTATCCACCTTCGAACTTGACCTTGGCGCCGGCGAGTTCGAATACGGACTCGAGCTTCGTGGCGAGGAATTCCTTGCCGGAGTCGACCGAACTGCGCATCAGCGTGATAACGGAGAATTCGCCCTGTTCGATCCTGACCATAGCGAGGTTGTTGGAGGTCTCGACGAGGCCCGGCATGGCGTCGCTCATGCGGTCGACACCGTCGGGGCAGGCGAGGATGGCGCGGATGAAGCGTAGGGCGTCCGCCTCAGGGACATACTTGCAGTCGTCGCCGTGTTCGCAGCATTCTCCTTCCTTGCACTCATAAGGCTTGAAGATGAACTCCATGCCCGGATCGGTGACCGCGTGCTCGTTCTTAACTTCAGCGGAAACCTTGTCGATGACGGCCTGGGCCTTGGCTATGCCGTCCTCGGGGACATAAAGGGTGGCGAAAGCCTCGCGCGGGATGGCGTTGCGCAGGGTGCCTCCTTCGAGGTCTATGAGCTTCACGCCGCAGTCGCGCAGGAGCGGCAGCAGCGCGCGGGCTGCAACCTTGTTGGCGTTGGCGCGGCAGAGGACGATGTCCATGCCGGAATGTCCTCCCTGGCAGCCCTTGACGGCGAATTCGTAGCAGGCATAGCCCTTCTCGGGCCAGGGCTGCGGCTCGTACTTGGCGGATGCGATGGCGTCGAGGCCGCCGGCGCAGCCGACATAGAGCTCGCCTTCGGTCTCGGAGTCGAGGTTGATGAGGATGTCACCCTTGAGGATGCCCGGCTCGAGGGCGCGCGCGCCGGTCATGCCGGTCTCCTCGTCGTAGGTGACAAGCACCTCGACCGGGCCGTGCTTGACGGAGGGATCCTCAAGCACAGAGAGGCCCATGGCCACTCCGAGGCCGTTGTCGGCGCCGAGCGTGGTGCCCTTGGCACGGAGCCATTCACCGTCCACCCAAGTCTCTATGGGATCCTTCTCGAAGTCATGCACGGTGTCTGAATTCTTCTGCGGGACCATGTCCATGTGTCCCTGAAGTATGACGCCCTTGCGGTTTTCGAATCCGGGAGTGGCCGGGACGCGGATGATGACGTTGCCGGTCTTGTCGGCGAATGTCTCAAATCCTTTAGACTTGCCCCAGTCCAGGAGGTATTTGCGAATCTTTTCTTCGTGCTTCGAAGGGCGCGGGATGCGTGTGATCTGATAGAAGTTATTCCACACGACTTTCGGTTCCAAATCTTTGATAGTCATCTTGTTAGTGTTTTATGTCGGTTATTTGTAGCTATACAGGTTCTTCCATCTCTTGTGGCTCCAGAGGTAGTTGGAGGGCTGTGCCTCGATATCCTTCTGGAGCAGTGCGTAGTAGCGTTCCATCAACTCTCCCGGGGTCAGTTCCGAAGCGTCCTTGGCGACGGTCGTGAACTTCATCCGGTAATGCCCCCTCGAGATACTCTCAAAGCTGACATAGACTGCCGCGAGGCCGAACTTGCAGGCGATGGAGGCTCCGCCGGTCATCGCCATGGTCCTCTGGTGGAGGAAATCCCCGACTTCATGACCCTGTGCGTTGCGGTAAGGGTACTGGTCGGTGTTGAAGAGGAATACGCGCCTCTCCGGATGCTCCAGGGTGTAGCGCAGCACATTGCGCGACTCGACGTATCCTTCAAACCCTTCCATGGGCCAGAAACGGTTGCGGGCCATCACGTCTTCCCAGATATCGCTGCTCAGTCGCTTGTACGGTACGATGACCTCGTCCTCGCGATAGGGAAGAGAGCCTTGCGGCGCGTACTGGAACCATCCTCCATAGATCTCCCAGTTGCCGCAGTGCGATGTCAGGTACATCACGCCTTCCGTCCCTTCCAGCTCCCTGCGGTGCTCCTCCAGGCCGGCGAACTCGCAGAGTCGCTGCCGGCGGAGGCGCTCCTTGGAGCGTGTGCCTCCGAACCATACAGCTTCGGCGATGACCTCGCCGAAATGCCTGTAGAATCCCTTCAGGATCCGTTTCCTCTCCTCCGGACTCCTGTCCGGAAATGCATGCAGGAGGTTGGTCTCCACGACTTTCCGCCTGTAGCGTACAACGCAGCGCATCAGCCATGCCAGGCATGCGCACAGCGCATAATGGACCTTGAGCGGCAGGAGGGCCAGAAGCCTGATGCACCCCGTGACGATATGCGCGCAAATTTTCTTCATCACTACACGTCCATTTTGACAAATATACCAAAAATAATTATCTTTGTCTAACTGCACATAATGATAATATCATTTAAAACTATCTTATATGTTTAAAGGACAACCCAAAGGTCTTTATGCCCTCGCGTTAGCCAATACAGGCGAACGTTTCGGGTACTACACCATGCTCGCCATCTTCCTCCTGTTCCTGCAGGCGAAGTTCGGCTTCACCGCCGCAGCGGCGGGTCAGTTCTATGCTATTTTCCTTGCAGCCGTCTACTTCATGCCGGTCCTCGGCGGATGGCTCGCCGACAAGATCGGCTTCGGCAAGTGCGTCGTCACCGGCGTGTCGGTGATGTTCGTGGGATACCTCCTGCTGGCCATTCCGACCGACGCCTTCCAGGGCCGCGGGCTCGCGCTCGCGATGATGATAGGCGCCCTGCTCCTTATCGCCGTCGGAACGGGCCTGTTCAA
>JBGUGW010000321.1:0-5509 GCA_045111695.1 Candidatus Cryptobacteroides sp.
GCAACGAATACGAGAAGCTCGCCACGCAGCTGATAGAGTCCAATTTCATCGATTTCGCCGCCGGTGGCGGTTTCCTCACCGAGAGGAGATCAGGACATACCGGCCGCTACTTTGAGGACAAGGCCCGCGAGGCCGGCATCGCCGTGCTCCGCGGCCCCGAACTCCGCAACATCGCCAGCCAGAAGGGCCGTGTCATCTGCTTCAACAGCGACCCCACCGCGACCGAGATCAAGTTCGGCATTGACCAGCGCGGCCACGATACTTCGCTTTCCGACCTGGTCCAGGCAGGTATCGACTACCTCTATGGCAAATTCGGCAGCAAGGGCTTCTTCTTCATGGTCGAGTGCGGCGAGATCGACGGCGCCGGCCATAACAATGACGCTAAGACCAATATCATGGAGGTCAACGACTTCGCTAAGACCATCGACGTAGTACTCGCGTTCTGCGAGCAGCACCCGGACGAGTGCCTCATCCTGGTCACCGCAGACCATGAGACCGGCGGTCTCCAGCTCGGCGAGAACTATATCATGCACCCCGAGCTCCTGATCCCCCAGAAGTGGAGCGAGGACGAGATCAACAGGCAGTTCAGGGTACTTGCCGGCATCGGTCCGGACAGGCGTCCCCTGCCCAACCGCGTCGTCCCCACTTATGACCAAGTGAAGACTTTCCTAAGCCAGCGACTTGGCCTCTGGAGCACCATCGAGGTGGATGAGGAGCAGGAAGCTGCTTTCAAGGAGATGTACCACAAGGCTTTCGAGCTCAATGAGGAAGAGATCGTGGAGAGCCTGTACTCGGTCAGCAACAGGATCGTCTCCGAGGCTATCGTATATGCCAACCGCAAAGCCGGATACCTCTGGGCACACGGTGCACACACGGGTTCTCCCGTCGGACTGTATGTCTATGGAGCAAGGGCTGCGGAGTTCAACAACTGTACTGACAACACCCAGATCTGCAAGATCATCCAAAGACTGGCTAAATACTAAACCCTTTCATCATGACATTGCCTGACATCACCATTGCCGTCGACGGCTTTTCCGCCACTGGCAAAAGCACTTTCGCCAAACTCGTGGCCAAGGACTTCGGTTTCCTGTATCTTGACTCAGGAGCCATGTACCGGGCCGTCACGCTGTTCGCACAGGAGAACGGTATGATCGACGCCGACGCCAACATCGACCTGGAGGCACTCAAGGCCGCCCTGGACAAGGGCCTGGACATCCATTTCGAGCACACCGAGGACGGTTGCAAGACCTTCATCGGGGAACGTTGCGTCGAGAAGGATATCCGTACCATGACCGTCTCGAACCAGGTCAGCCCGGTCTCGGCCGTCGGTTTCGTGAGAAATTTCGTGGACGACAAGCTTCATGCTTTCAGCGCAGCCGGACGCGTCATCATGGACGGCCGCGACATTGGCACTACGGTATTCCCGAATGCCGAGGTGAAGATTTTCATGACCGCACGTCCAGAAGTCCGCGCGCAGCGGCGCTTTGACGAACTGGTGATGAAGGGCGAGAACCCCGTCATGGAAGAGGTTGTGAAGAATCTCGAGGAGCGCGATTACATCGACTCGCACCGCGAGGTCTCGCCGCTTTCAAGGGCCGCCGACGCTTTCGTGATGGACAATTCCGACATGACCCTCCACGAGGAGACGGTCTGGATGCTTGGCCTGCTTCAGGGAAAGTTCGGCATTCTCGAATAGGGTTCGGATGGATCTCAAAGTTGAAATTGACGCCGGTTCCGGCTTCTGCGGAGGCGTCATCAGGGCTATCGGCTGCGCCGAGAAATTCCTTGACGAAGTCCCCGGACGACACCTGTTCTCCCTCGGTGCCATCGTGCACAACGAGGAGGAACTGGCGCGACTGGGGCGCAAGGGACTCGTGACCATCGACTACGACGACCTCTCTGACATGCAGGAAGCTGGCGGCGAATCGCTGCTCATACGTGCTCACGGCGAGCCGCCGTGCACGTATGCCCGCGCCGCCGCCCTCGGATTCAACGTCATCGACTGCACCTGCCCGGTGGTCCTGCGGCTGCAGGATAGCATCCGCAGCGCCTATGCGCGGCTGAAGCCGCTTGGCGGCCAGGTCGTCCT
Organism: Candidatus Cryptobacteroides sp.; assembly: GCA_045111695.1. Classification (GTDB taxonomy): domain Bacteria; phylum Bacteroidota; class Bacteroidia; order Bacteroidales; family UBA932; genus Cryptobacteroides. The sequence continues at coordinate 2,090 of JBGUGW010000321.1, forward strand.
TTTCGGCAAGATCGGCCACGCCGAAGTGCTCGGCCTGGTCGGCCAGGTCGACGGGGACGCCGTTGTGGTCGAGGACCGTGCCATGCTCGAGTCCGCCCTTGCGGACGGGACCATCCGCACGGATGTCCCCGTCGAGGTGTTCTCCCAGACGACCAAGAGCCCTGCGGAGTATTCTGAGATATGCGAGGTTCTCGCTGAGAAGCTCCCCGCGGGAAAACTCACGGTACACAATACGGTCTGTTCGCAGGTCGCCACGCGTCATGACAGGCTGTCTTCCTTCGCCCTGTCGCATGACGTGATCCTCTTCGTGTCGGGCAAGTCCAGCTCCAACGGCAAGGTTCTGTGCGACCTCTGCAAGTCCTTGAATATCCGCACTTACCATATTGGCTCCGAGGCTGAGATCAAGGGTGAATGGTTCTGCGAAAATGACCGCGTAGGCATCTGTGGAGCTACATCCACGCCCAAGTGGCTGCTTGAGAAAGTCGCCGCCTGCGTCGAGGCCCTGTAGACTTTTTTTGCAAGTAAGCCGGCAAATTGTTACATTTGCGGATGGATTGTCCTGCAATTCAAGCTTTTGATACTAATTAAAACCGATATTTATGGCAACAACAGCTGATTTCAAGAATGGCCTTTATCTCAAATACAACGACAAGCCGTGCATGATCGTATGGTTCCAGCACGTCAAGCCGGGTAAGGGCCCCGCTTTCGTTAAGACCAAGCTCCGCAACCTCGAGAACGGACGCATCCTGGAGAACACCTTCACCGCAGGCGCCAAGATCGAGACCATCGACGTCGAGCGCCGTCCCTACCAGTTCCTCTATGCAGAGGAGGACGGTTTCAACTTCATGCATGAAGAGACCTACGAGCAGATCAAGCTCCCCAAGGATGTCGTCGAGAACTCCGACCTCATGAAGGAAGGCCAGCATGTCGAGATGATGTTCGTCACTGGTGACGAGGAGCGCTGCCTCACTTGCGAGCTCCCGACCTACGTGACCCTCGAGGTTACCTATTCCGAGCCCGCCGTCAAGGGCAACACCGCCTCCACCTCCGCCCTCAAGGAGGTCGTCCTGGAGACCGGCGCCAAGATCATGGTTCCGCTCTTCATCAACACCGGCGACGTCATCACCGTCAACACCACCGACCGCGCTTACGGCCAGAGGGTCTAAGACAGGGTAAAGCAAAAACTGAAGGAAGGTCTGCGTTCTCACGCAGACCTTCCTTGTTATTTGATGGCTCAATGCCTATGTCACAGCGCTCTTGACAAGGTCGATGAGAGCTTGGGAAGGGGCGGCGTCACCGTCGAACGGGAGCAGGTACCAGCGGACGGTCCAGGTGAGAGCCTCGCCGGGTTTGAGACTGGTGTAGGGACCCTGGGCCTCCAACTCGATGAAGGTCTTGCCGGCATTGACATAGACCTGGATCTCGGCCTCCTTCGGGGCGGGCTGGGTGCCGTCGATGTCTTCGAAGCTCTTGACAAGTACGAGACCGTCGTTGGCGTACGCGTACCAGCCGGAGCCGTCGGCGTTGATCTTGCGGTTGGCGCGGGCCTCATCTACCTGATACCAGGAGGCTCCGTCCTCGAAGCTGACGGGCAGCAGGCCGATGGGAGTGATGGTCTCAGGGGTGGCGTCGAAGAAGATCACGCCCTCGCTGGGGACGCGGGAGATCTCCCAAGGGGCGATCTTGCGCTCGACGGCAGCCTCGTTGATGATGGAATACTTGACCTCTATGCAGTTGCCGGCAGGGCGGAACTCCTTGCGGATGCGGTAGTGGTAGCGCGGAGACTCCTGACCTGTCAGGACGAGCGCGCCGTTTTTCTGCTCGGCAGTGAAGGGCTTGGTGTCGTACTCGGGTACCGGGGGCCAGTTCCATTCGACCTGCGGGCTGGTCCAGAAGGTGCTTCCGAAGGCGTTGGGGCGCTGGAGCTGCGAGAGGACTTCCTTGTCCTTGTACTGGAAGGAGAGGATCTTGGCTCCCTGGCCGGCGTCGACCGTCAAGGTGAGGTCGCCGGCGGTGATGCTGTACTTGGAACCTTCCAGTGTCTTGATGTTCTGCGCGGATGCCGCTATGCATCCGAGTGAAAGGGCCGCTGCGAGCGGCAGGATGATTTTCTTGAGCATGGTTATCTGTTTTATGCGGGTATTATTCGGAGTCGGGATTGCGGAAGCCGTACTCGAGGGCGGGGACGATGTGGGCGACGTCGCGCGAGAGGCCTTCGACCTCGAATCCGCCGAGGGTCTTGGTCACGGTGATGCGGTCCTCCCAGACGCGGAAGATGCGATTCAGGACCGAGCGCGAGCGGAAGGTCATTGTCTCACCGTCCTCGGACTCGAGGCGATAGCCGCGCTCCTCCATGCATTTGACTACGCCGTCGCGCAGGCCGCCGAGATCGCCGAGCACGCCCGCCAGAAGCTTGCGGTAGCCGAATAGGGGATAGATGGCGGCTATACCGGCGAAGACAAGCAGTATCTTGGCGACGGACCTCCAGCCTTCCTTGAACATGACGTTGATGTCGGAGGAAACGAAGTGCGCCAGCACCAGCACGAGGAGGATGATGGTGACAAGGACACAGATGTAAAAGAAGTATTTTACGGCTCTGACGATGTATTTCATGGCTCGGTTTTTTGTGTACACAAATATAATAAATTTCGCTATCTGCACGAAATTTGTTACTTTCGCGGATGGAATTACAAATTAAAATGACTTGTTTATGAAAGAAGATCCACTTGAGCGTCTGGAGCGCGAGGAGCGCGAAAAGAAGAATGGCGGCCTGAAGACCGTCATGTATGCGCTGGCCGCAGTCGCGGTCCTGCTCGCCGGAGCACTGGCCTATGTCTGGTTCCAGAAGAGTTCGCTGGTGAAGGACCTCAATCTCGAGAAGGAGGACCTTACCGAGCAGATAGTTGCCCTCCAGCAGGATTACAACAATCTTTCCTCTGACTACGAGGCCATCAATTCGCAGCTCGACTCTTCCCGCGAGGAGGTTTCGCAGCTCGTGGAGAGGATCAAGCAGACCGATGCTACGAACCGCGCCAAGATGCGCCAGTACGAGAAGGAACTCGGCACTCTGCGCAGCATCATGCGCAATTATATCGTCCAGATCGACTCCCTCAATACCCTGAACCAGCAGCTTCAGGCCGATGCTGACGCCGCCCGCAAGGACGCCGCCGCAAGCCGCCGCCAGAACGAGGCGCTGAACCGTCAGGTCTCCGACCTGAGCGGTCAGGTCGCCGCCGGTTCCGTGATCAAGGCCCGCGGCATCATCCTGGAGCCTTACAGCGCCCAGGACAAGGTCACCGACCGCAGCAGCCGCGTCGTGCGTATGCTGACGACGCTGAGCCTGGTCGAGAACGACCTGGCCCCGAAGGGTCCGGTGCGCGTCTATATCGTGGTCAAGGCCCCCGACGGGACCATCCTTAC
>JBGUGW010000322.1:0-1881 GCA_045111695.1 Candidatus Cryptobacteroides sp.
TCCGTGCCGGAGAACTTGTTGGAGACCGCGAGGGTGGAGAGGAGCACCATGAGGACCACGGCTATGAGGTCCTGGACGATGAGGCTCCCGAACACGAGCGGCGCATAGGGCTTCTTCTTGAGCCCCATGTCGTTGAAGGCCTTGATGATGACGCTGGAGGACGACATGGACATCATGCCTCCGAGGAAGAGACTTTCCATGGTCGTCCAGCCGAGGGCGGAGCCGAGCAGCAGGCCGACCATGAACATTCCTATACAGTTGGTCCCTGCCGTAATGAGCGCGGTGCTGCCGACTTTCAGTAGCTTCTTGAAACTGAACTCGAGTCCAAGGGCGAAGAGCAGGAAGATGATGCCGATCTCGGACCATTGCTCGACAGACTCAACGCTGGAGATGGCGGGGAGCAGGCCGAGATGGGGGCTGACAAGGAAACCTGCGATGATGTATCCAAGGATGGGCGGCTGCTTCAGCGCCCTGGATATGACGGTGAAGATGCCTGCGGCGATAAGTATGACCGCAAGGTCGGCAACCAGATTGAGTTCGGATCCCATAACGGACACAAAGATAGAAATAATTCCTTATCTTCGTGCTTGCATGGAAGGATCGAAAGTCATATTGTACATCCACGGGATGGGCGGGGGAGCGGACAGCCGCATACCCTCGATCTTGTCCGAGTGCCTTCCGGCTTCGCTCAAGGTGGTGGTCCGGACTTACGATTTCGACCCGGAGATCGCCCGGGAGCAGATATCCGCCTGGATAGAGGAACTGCAACCTTTCGCCCTGGCGGGGGAGTCGCTCGGCGCGAACCACGCCCTTGCGATGCACGGGCGCTACGGCTTGCCGACCGTGCTGGTGTCCCCGGCCCTGAATGCGCCTGCGGCCTTGGGTACGCTGGCGCCGGTCACCCTGGTGCCGGGTGTCAGCGCCCTGCTCGACCGCATCTACCGGCCGAGGCCGGGTGAGAGGCAGCCTATCCATTTCCGCTATGCCACGCTCCGCAAATGGAAGCTGATGCGCACATCCTTCGACCGTCGGTCGAAGGATACGGCCGTTTTCGCGTTTTTCGGGACGCACGACCATTACCGCCGCAGCGGCATCGTGTCCCTCCGGGGCTGGCGCAAGCGCTTCGGCGAAGGCACGTACGCCCTTTACGACGGGAGCCATTTCATGGAGGAACAATACGTCAGGACCCTTCTGGCAGACCATATCAGGGGCCTGGCAGAAGGGTCCTGCGATAAGATGTCCTAAGAGACTTAGAAGTTGATCATGAAGTGCAGGTCGGCACCCATGAACAGCTGGCTCTTGGTCTCGATCTTGGTGTCTTCGTCAATGATGGAGACGGACACGGGGCTGACATTCTTGAAGTAATGCATGATCGGAAGACCGAAGCTGAACGAGATGGTCCGGTTGGGGGCTATGCCGATCTGGGGCTCGAAGAAGAAGCCCTTGACATTGCATTTCTCGAAATTCTTGGCGAGCTTCTTGATGCTCGACTCCTTGCCGGTGTTATAAGCCGAAAGGCCGATGCGGTATCCGAGGTCGCACTGGATGAAAAAGTTGGGTCCGCGGTCATAATAGCCATTCCCGGCGATTGCATAGCGGCCTCTCATGAAAATAGGGAGCGCAAGTTCTCCGTGATAGTCATAGTCCTTGGACTTCTTGGAGCCGCCCTGGATGGCAAGGGCGTGGATGTAATCGACACCTCCGCCAACTCCGAACTGGAACTCGGGCGAGAACTCGTACAGGAAGGAAACATTGACTCCTCCGATGGCCTGGGCGCCTCGTCCGATGCCTTCGCCAAGGTGGAAGTCGATATAGGAAGCCACGCTGCCGTCGCGATAGTCATTGTACCTCTGGGCATGCAGGCCTGTAACGGACAGGCAG
>JBGUGW010000323.1:0-2915 GCA_045111695.1 Candidatus Cryptobacteroides sp.
TCCACGAGTTCAATACCCGCCTTGTGGAAGAGCTCCTGGAGCAGGATGTTGACATTGCGGGCCACGCCGAACATGTGGTCGAGTTCGTCATATGAGACGAGCCCGAGAGCCACGGCGTGGTGCTCGTTGATGAGCGGATCACCCAGCTCGTCATTGTTGTAGCGAAGGTCCACGATGGTGTTCGGCTGCTTGAAACCGTCCTGTATGCCAAGTCTGGTGGCAAGCGAACCGCACACGCGGTTGCGGACGATCACCTCGAGGGGGATGATCTCGATCTTGCGGCAGAGCTGCTCGTTCTCGCTGACCGTCTCGATGTAATGGGTCTCGACACCGTTCCTGTTGAGATAGCCCAGCAGGAGTGCGGAGATCTGGTTGTCCAGGGCGCCTTTGCCGAGGAAACGCGCCCTTTTGATGCTGTTGTAGGCAAGGGTCACATCCTTGTATCGGAAAATGACCTTATCGGGATCGTCGGTCGCGAAGACCTGTTTCTCGTTGCCGTTGAAAATCAGTTCGTTTTTCTTCATGTATCTATTTGTTTCTGAAATAGTTCACTGCATTCTCGAAGAGAGGCTGCCGGCAGTTGCCGGCGATATTCCTGAACAGGTTGTCCTCGTAGCGCTCGGAATGGCCCATCTTGCCGAGGATGTGGCCGTCGGGGCTGAGGATACCCTCTATGTCGTAATGCGAGCCGTTCGGATTGTCGACATAGCGGAAGGCCACCTGCCCGTTGGCAAAGAGCGCGCGGGCGAGCTCCTCGCTGACAACGAACTTGCCCTCACCATGGCTGAAAGCGATGGAGTGGCGGTTTCCCTTGGAAAGGCCTGCAAGCCAGGGGGAATTGACCGAAGCCACCTCCGTGGTAGCCATCAGCGAGATGTGGCGGTTGATGTCGTTGCGGAAAAGCGTAGGCGAGTCCGGAGTGACGCAGCCGAGCTTGCCGTAAGGGAGCAGGCCGCTCTTGACCAAAGCCTGGAAACCGTTGCATATGCCGAGGATGAGGCCGCCGCGCGCCTGCAGGGCGACTATGGCGGCGCCGACCTTTGCATTGCCGATGACGTCGGCTATGAACTTGCCGCTGCCGTCAGGTTCGTCTCCCGAGGAGAATCCGCCGCAGAAGGCCAGGATGTGGCACTCCCCTATCCGTTCCGCAAGTGCGTCGATGGAACCGAGCACATCCTCAGGGGTGAGGTTGCGGAACACGAAAGGACGTACTTCGGCACCGGCGTTACGGAACGCCTTGGCGGTGTCATAGTCGCAGTTCGTGCCAGGGAACACCGGAAGGCAGACTATCGGCTTTTCGACTCTCTCACCGGGATACACCATATTGGCGGGATCGAAAGCATGCTCCTTCACTTCGGGAGCGGGCTCGTCGAAGGCCGGACGGACTTTCGGAGGATAAAGCTTCGCATAACGCTTGGTATAGGCCGCCTCGAGGCTGTCAAGGGACATGGTCTCGCCGTTGATGCGGATGCCGGAGGCCGTCACACCGCCGAGCAGGATAGCTGCAGGCGATTTCAATGCTCCGGTGGTCTCAACTACCACTGAGCCATAGCCGAGCGAGAAGAGCTCCTTCTCTGGGAGGCATACGTCCACTCCGAGGGCATTGCCCATCGACATCTTCACGAGCGCCTCGGCGATACCGCCGTATCCGAGGGACCAGGCCGACACCACATTGCCCGCGAGGATCTGCTCGCGGAGGAATGTCCAGTTGGCGGCAAGGGCCTCGGTGTCAGGCATCCTGTTGGGAAGAGGGTTGTGCCTGAGGAGGTAGATGCTGTGACCGGGCTGTTTGAACTCGGGGGAAATGACAGTCCTTGCATCCACGGTGGTGATGCCGAAGGCGACGAGGGTGGGAGGCACATGTATATGCTCGAACGTACCGCTCATGGAGTCCTTGCCGCCGATGGACGGCAGTCCGAGGGCCGCCTGCATCTTGATTGTGCCAAGCAGGGCGGCAAGCGGCTTGCCCCAGGTATGGGGGTCGGAAGTCATGCGCTCGAAGTACTCCTGGTACGAGAAGCGCATTCCAGACCAGTCGGCGCCGGAACAGGCGACCTTGGTGCAAGCCTCAACCACGGAATATGCGGCGCCGTGGTACGGGCTCCAACTGGCTATCTCGGGATTGTATCCGAAAGCCATGACACTGGCGGTGTCGGTATGACCGTCGGCCGGGAGTTTCTGGACGGAGACCTGAGTCTCAGTGGCCTGACGGCGGCCGCCGTAAGGCATCAGCACGGTCGAACGGCCGATGGTGGAGTCGAACATTTCCACAAGACCCTTCTGCGAAGCGACATTGGCGGAGCCCATCACGCTCTCCATGCGCTCGGCGAGCGTTGCGCCTGCAGGCTCGAGGACGAAAGGATCGCGGTCCTCGACCGCGGCGATGGCTGCCTTGGCGTAATGCTTGGCACCGGCACTGTCGATGAATTCGCGCGTAAGGTCGCAGACTTTGGTTCTCGCATTGAACATGCGCATACGGCCGCTGTCAGTGACATCGGCTACGTGTGTAACTTCGATATTGTCGATGGCGCAAAGCTTCATGAAGGCCTCCATATCCGCAGCCTCGACAACTACGGCCATGCGCTCCTGGGACTCGCTGATCGCGAGTTCGGTGGCATTGAGGCCAGCATACTTGGTCGGGACGCGGTCGAGATAGATGTCCAGTCCGGGGGCGAGCTCGCCGATGGCTACGCTCACGCCGCCGGCGCCGAAATCGTTGGATTTCTTGATAAGACGGGTGACCTCGGGGCGGCGGAAGAGACGCTGGAGCTGACGCTCCTCAGGGGCATTTCCCTTCTGGACCTCGCTGCCGCAAGTCTCGAGCGACGCCTCGGTGTGTTCCTTGGAGGAGCCGGTGGCGCCGCCGATGCCGTCGCGGCCGGTGCGTCCTCCGAGCAGGAGGATGACATCGCCGG
>JBGUGW010000324.1:0-6407 GCA_045111695.1 Candidatus Cryptobacteroides sp.
GTGACGTCGAGACCGTATTTTGATGCCATGATAGCAAGCACGAAACCGCCGAGGAAGAGCATGATCACAGGGTCGGCGAATGCGGCCATAAGGCTCTTGTAATTGACCAGCGAGCCATACTCGGGCTTGCAGAGGAAGCCGAGACCCTTGTCTGAAACCGTCAGCAGCGAAAGGACTATGACCATGACGGAGGTCGTCCAGTTGGGGATGATTTCGAACATCCACATCAAGGCGGCGAAAACAAAGAGGGCAATTACGCGCTGCTGGACCGGAGTGAGCGCTTCGATACCATAGAAAGATGTTGGAACGGCCCAAAGGAAGACGGTGACGATCAGCACGATAGGCAGCATCACACAATACTTCGCGTTAAATTTCCTGTCAGCCATTTTTATGTCTCTAAGTTGGTATTATTCAATCTTAAACAGTCTGCAAATTTAGCCAATATTTACGAATAAACAATTCGTAGCAGACTAAAACGTCCAGCCGAGGGAAAGTAGTGCCGAACCGCGGAATGATCCTTCGGGGAAATCACCCCCGAACGCCTTCAGGACAGAGCCGTCCAGCTGGAAGTAAATGCCATGGGAAAGATTGCGGCGGAGGAATACGGAAAGGTCTGCTTTCGTGGCCGTTTCATACCTAATCACCCTGTCGTAATAATCCTGAAGGCGGAAAGGCTCGGTCAGGATACCGATGTCCTCGTCGGCCAGGCGGTCGGTCTCGTCCGACCTTCCGGCGCCGACACCCGCTACTGCGCCGAAATCATATTTCCCGCGGTACCATACGGGAGAGAATGACATGCGTCCGGTCAGAAGACCCGACTCGGTGATGAACGGATACATCTGGGACGCTACTGACTCCGAAGACTCGGCCTCGAATGCTATGGTATATTCGAATCCGGGGCTGGCCACGACAGCGTCTGCGCGGAGCTCGCGGACCTCTCTGGTGAAGATACGGTTGGAACCGTATTCCTCGGTAGTGGTCACTCCCCCGGAGACGACCTTGTCGAGGACAGTCTCGTCATTGGTCTGGAGACGCCAGGAAAAGGCCTCGTGCAGGTAGACCGTCTTCTGCCCGCCTCGGAATATCGCGGCGGCGCGCATATTGAGGTTGTGGCTCGGGAAACGGTACCAGACGGACTGCTTCTCCCCCGCCGATCCGTTTCCGTACAGGTATTCGAGGTCCAGGTAATAATCCGTGGATGCGCTCATCTGCAAACGCACACCATGGAAATGCTCCTTGAGGGGGAATCCCTGCACACCGGCTTCGTCCAGATGGACGCCGCTGCCGGTCCACACCTCGTATTTGCCGTACATAAGTCCCTTGTCCAGGAAGGCGTAGTACGACGATGCACCGGTACCGACCTGCTCGGGCACGATGCTTTCGCTGTTCTTGCGGAAGATGTAATTGACACCCAGGGAAAGGTCTCCGGAAGGAGTCGTATAGCTGATACCCGGAGCCACGGTCATGTCCAAAAGGTAGTTGGTATGACGCAGGTCCTTGCGCTTGGCGTAATTGGACGACGTGAAATCCATCGCTGCCCCGAGACGCCAGCCTCCCGACAGGTCCATGGAGATGCTTCCGTCGAATGCATAGGTCTGGCGTGTCTTCTTTCCAGGGGTAAACTCGATGACATCTAGGGGATAATACCCGGGACGGAGCGACATGGAACCGCACATGTCCGGTCCCGACATCTGCTCGAACGAGAATCCGCCCTTCATCGAGAAACGCTCGAGGTGCTTGACAGTCCTGGCCACGGCGCCGGCGCGCCAGGGCAAAGGCGACTCCCACTCCCTGTGCAGGCCGCCCTTCTCCATGCCGCCGTACAACTCGACATAGGAGATGTCCGAGGAGCGGTCCTGCCTGAGGCCGGCGGCATTGGTGCCGGCAAGCCAGGGGTTGTCCCGCAGGGCCTTGTCGAAGGGGCGCGTCTGCGCCGCGGCGGCGAGTGCGAAGCACAGCAGCGCCGCGGCGGCCAGCGCCAGCCTACTCATGCAGTGACTGTGTTTCGCGTTCATAGAAATCTACGGATGAATTGTTGGTATCCTTCAGGACTTCGTACCCCGCCGACGTGCTGAGTTCCTCATCTACATGACGGAACAGGGTGTGTCCCAGGTAAGTATCTGACAATGTGACGTATCCGGCATCCAGAGAAGGGGCCAGACGCTTTGCATTTGCAGAAGAAGTGCCACTGAAAACCTCCACGGCATCCACTATCCAGTCCATGGGCACCGCAGCCACCTGGGAGACGGATCCTCCCGGTATCGGGATCACCGCGCCTTCGGTCTGCACCCATTCGCGCATGGTCATGCCCTGTGCACGATAGAGCACGACGGCAGGGGAATTGATCGAGAAGGTGTATGCATTGGCGATACCCGTCTTCACCACCACCTCAAGGTAATGGTCCCTTGGGATGTTCCCTCCCGGAGCCGGATGGTAGGCGGTATTGGTGAAATACGTACTGTTGTAGCACACGAAATAGCCCGGCCTGTCGAGATTGACAGAGAGCGGGAACTGAGCGGAATGATCTATGGCCCCCTTGAGGCAGACCACGGCGTCCTCGCCGGGCTGCAGCGGGAACGAAGTCCCGTCCCCGCCGAACATCCACACCGCCTCTGACACAGGGACATAAGGCGGGAAGACCGATTCTCCGGTGGTCTTGTCCCTGGTCACGAAAGGATTGGTGGCCATGGCATTATAAGGATGGAGGGAACCCATGCAGAGACCGTCGAGATACTGCGTGCGGAAGTCGTTGTTGTGCAGGATGACATACTGGTCATACTGGTAGTTGCCCTCCTGCGGCAGGCGCTTGCATCCGCCGCAGTATATCTCCTTGATGACGATGGAGCCGGCACGCGAATGCAGCAGTTTCAGGGAAAGCACCGTTCCGGTACGGCCCAGGCCGACCTTGTCGGCGGAGCCGTTGAAGATGTCCTCCCCGACCATGTCGCTGACGCTCACCCTGTAGAGACCGGTGGGGACCGTAAAGACCGCTATCCCGGAATAGTCCGTCAGGGCCTCGTAGGATGAGCCGAGGTTGATCTCCTCGATCCGTACAGGCACTCCGGCCCTGGCGCGGTCAGTGTATCCGGACGGATACTGCGCATACACCGTCAGGGTGCACAGCGTGTCCGAGTACGGATCACCCTCCGCCAGCGGCCGGCAGGCCACTGCGAGCAGAAGGATGAACAATGCCGGTATTAAATGCTTCATGCCTCTTCCCTCCTAGAATTTCAGCCTGCAGGTCAGGCCGTAATAGAATGCCGGTGTGAATATCGCGCCTACCCCCGTTGCCTTGGAGACCACATAGGGCCGCGAATTGGTGAAATTGTTGGCGAAGAACGACAGGCTCGCATGGTCGCCGATCTCCTTGGTGATGCTGAGATTGGCGGACATATACGGACCGTAGCCGTCCTCCGCGAAGGTCCTCATGTTCGATGACTTGAGGATAAGGTTCGAGAATGCGGGATCGGCCGCCTCGGCCTCAGTGAATGGTCGGAGCGTTCCGTCCAGGTCCATGTACGCAACGGGCCGGACGGCAGTATAGGAATCCCCGTCATGGATGTTACCGCCCGTCGGGGCCTTCCCTTCAGCAGAGACGGTGAAGGCATAGTCCGACCCGTTGTATACGGACAGGTTGCGCGAGCGCGTCAGGAGGGATGCCTCGAGTCGGCAGGTAATAATCAGGCGAGCCTGAGGAATATGCGTGATGGCCGTAAGGTTCGCGTCAAGATTCTGCGTCTCGCGTCCGTTCACCACGGACGATCCGCCGCCGTTGGCATAGATGCCCACGTAAGGATAGGAACGGTCGGGCAGCGACGGATGCGACCATCCGTTCACATAGTAATAAGACAGCGACTCGTCCACCGTATGCGTCCACACATAGGAGGCGTCAAGCCTGAACTGGGTGAATATAGGCTCGATCTGCGGAAAATCGACCGTAAGCTCCAGTCCGGCCCTGTCCGTGTCGGCACCGTTGTCCTGCCTGACGGACCTGGCGAAACTGCGGTCCGTGACCTTGACGTCCATAGGTGTCCAGGTCTCCCCCGTCCTTATGTCCACTGCTCCGGTGCGGCTGTCCACGCGGATATCCGGGTCGTCAGACAGGACAAGACCGTCCGGCCGCTGCAGGATGTCGTACGAGAACGGCTCGTAAAGGTTGGAGTACTTGTAAGGGAAAGAAGTACGGTTGTAGAATCCAACCAGTGACACCTTGGTGCGGAGGAACTCAGCATCGATGCCAACCTCGGCGTTGCGCCCCCGCTGCCATCGCAGCGAAGGGTTGAACACCATCGTATAAGGCTGGGTATAATAGACGTAGGACGAAGATGTCCCATGCGAGAATCCGAAAGTCATGATGTCCCGGTACTCCTGCTTGGGGTACAGGATATAGAAGGACGGAAGTTTTTCCGTGATGCCCCATCCGCCACGAATCGAGAACTTGTCCGTAACGCTCCATTTGGCGTTGACGCGCGGGGAAAGGGTATTCATGTCCTCATACTCGGTCCCGGCGACGAAGACATTCTCGAATCTCAGGCCGGCTACGAGCTGGAGCCGGGTCCCACCGAGGGGCATGGTGAAATCCTCCTCGACATAGAGCGAGACATTGTGCATGAACGGATAGTCCGTGTACGGCCTGGGACGGTAGCCGTTGGCGGCGAGGGCGGCATCCTCATAATACTCGCCCGCACCGACGTTGCCGTTGGCCTTCCACTGCACTCCCGCCTTGGTATTGCTCCGCCATTCGTTCCAGCGGCGGTTCAGGGTGTATTTCAAGGATGCGGAGAAGTCGAGCTCCTTCGAATCCACTATCTGGTCCGAATAATAGGTCAGCGGCAGGCGGTCCGCCAGCCAGTATCCTTCGGACTCGGCATGGACAGCCGGCTGGTTGGAGCCGAAAGTGTTGAACCTCCTGTCATGCGAGAGGTTGTCGGCGAAATTGACCGAAGCGTCCAGCGCAAGGTTGGTGGCCCAAGGACTGTTGATGAGCCAAGTCAGGGATGTATTGGCCCTGAAGGTATTATCCCTAACCTTGGAGAACTCTCCCGAGAATGCGTCAGGATCGTCCTCGGAGTCCATTCCACCTATATTACCGGACACTCCCGCCTCGAAGCGGAGCACTTTGGCGAAGGTATTGGAATACGCGAGCGAAATGCCGCGGCGGGTGTAGGACTCGTAAGGCGAAACCAGTTTCCTGGTGGCCCTGGCCCACTCGGCTCCGAGATTCAGGACGCCGCGGCCTTCCTGCAGGTCCACGCCCTTGGAGACGGAAGTCTGCCAGGTACGCGGGTTGACCGTAAACGAGACGTTCAGCGGCGTGCGACCCTTTCGGGTGTGTATGCGGACCATGCCGCTGTTAAGGTCGCCGTATTCAGCGGAAGGCACACCGGTGATAACCTCAACGGACTCTACATTATCTACGGAAATACTTCGGGTATCAACGCCCGACATGGCGCCGAAACCGGCGTTGTTGCCGAGCCGGACTCCGTCCACCTCAAGGGCGGTTCCGAAGGCAGCGTTGGCCGCCGAAGAGCCTCCGGAACGGAGCGAGAAGGCGCTCCCGCTGGTCAGGTCGGGGTTGGATGTCTTACCGCCGGGCAGCAAGGCGGCCATGTCCGTCATGCTCGAGAGCTGGAGATGGTTCAGTGCATCACGGCCGAGGGTGTGGGACGTGCCTACCCCATCCTTGGGGTTCTGCGCCGTCACCACGACTTCCTTCAGGGCGAGGGAATGCTCCTGCATCCTTATGACGAGGCCCGTCACGTCGGACTTGACCTCAACCTCCATGGGGGTGTCGACATAGCCGAGGCACGAGGCCGTCAGCGTGTATTTGCCGGACTGGACACCCTTGATGGAGAAACGCCCCTCGGCGTCGGTGACCGCCCACAGGCCTCCGTCGAGGCTGACGGCGGCGCCGGGCAAGGGAATGTCTCCGGCCGCGTCAAGGACACGGCCGGAGACGGTATATGACGCCGGCGCCGCCGACGACCATACGGCCGCCGACAGTGCCAGCAAAAAGGCTATGGCTATCCTGCGGAGCAAGGACTAGTCCTTTACGCAGCGGACGGCTGCAGCGATGCGGTAGCTGAGCTTGGAGCCGTTCGCGGTGAACTCTGCCTCGGTGGCCTTGTTGGTCATGGGCATGAGGCCGAAGAACTGGACGTTGGTCAGGACATCATCCTTGATGGTGCAGCCTGCATAGCTGGAGCCGCAGATGAATCCGGACGAGATATAATCGTAGTTGGCAGCCCTTCCCATGAGGGTACCGGAAGTCTTTGTGTTGTCCTGGATGGAGACGGCGCCGCAGGCGAAGAGGTTGAAGCCGTCGGCGTTCAGCATCTGGATGGAGCCGTTCTTGCCGTCATAGTAGGGAGCATCAGCATTGGTGTCAGCGCCTACGGACTTGCCGA
>JBGUGW010000325.1:0-4367 GCA_045111695.1 Candidatus Cryptobacteroides sp.
GCTGCTCCTCGATGTAAGCAGCCAGCTCTTCCGGAGTGACCATCGGCTCGTAACGGGCCACGACGCGGCCCTTGCGGTCGACGAGAAACTTGGTGAAGTTCCACTTGATGTCCGGGTTGGACTCGTAGTCAGGATCCATGCGGGAGAGCATCTGACCCATCCGCTGTGCGGTCTCGCTCTCGCCGAAGCCAGCAAACGGCTTTTCCGAATAGAGCCATTTGTAGATGGGGTGCGCGTTGTCGCCGTTGACCTCGATCTTATCCATCAGGGGGAAAGTGACACCGTAGTTCAGGCGGCAGAACTCCTCGATCTCCTCGTTGGTGCCGGGCTCCTGGTGGCCGAACTGGTCGCAGGGGAAGCCGACGATCACGAGGCCCTTGTCCTTGTACTGCTCGTACAGGGCCTCCAGGCCGTCGTACTGGGGAGTGAAGCCGCATTTCGAGGCGGTGTTGACGAGGAGGAGGACCTTGCCCTTGTAGTCGGCGAAGTTCACTTCCGAGCCGTCGTTGGCGACTGCTGTGAAGTCATACACTTTCGTCTCCTTCTCAGACTGACATGCGGTGAAGAAGAGAGCGGCAGCCATCGCCGTGAAGAAAAGAATAAGTCTGGTTTTCATCTTTATTGGGGATTACTGAGTTTCTCGATGATGCCGTCGAGCATACGGAAAAGGTCCGGAGCGGTCTCGTGGTTGACGCTGTCGCAGGCGACGGTTTTGCCGACGGTGAAAGGCACATCGGCAAGTTTTTTCTGGAGTTCCATGCCCTTCGCCGTCAGGCTCACGATCATCTGGCGGGCGTCTTTCTCTCCTTTTTTCCTGGTCAGGATGCCCTCTTTCTCCATGCGCTGGAGCAGGGGCGTCACCGTGTTGGTCTCAAGGAACAGGCGCTTGGCGATGTCGTTCACCGGCTGCGCGTCCTTCTCCCAGAGGACCAGCAGCACCAGGTACTGCGGATAGGTCAATCCATGCTCGGAGAGTAGCGGATGATAGGCCTGGGAGATGAGGCGCGAAGCGGTGTAGAGCCTGAAACAGAGCTGGTTGTCCAGGAGGAATTCTTCCTTGATCATAACATTCCCTGAATGTCCTTCTCGATGTCCTCGGGGGTAGTGGTAGGCGCGTAGCGCTTGATGACGGTGCCGTCACGGTTGATGAGGAACTTGGTGAAATTCCACTTGATGTCGCTGTCCTTCTCAACACTCTTGCTGATGGACTTGAAGAGCTTCTGGGCCGCCTTGGCCTTCAGGCCTTTGTAATCCTCGGTGGGAGCCTGGGCCTTCAGGTACTCGAAGATGGGCTCGGCGTTGGCGCCGTTGACCTCGGTCTTGGCCATCAGCTGGAAGGTGACGCCGTGGTTGATGCGGCAGAACTCCGCTATCTCATCGTTGGAGCCGGGCTCCTGGCCGGCAAACTGGTCGCAGGGGAAACCTACGATGACCAGTCCCTGGTCCATGTATTTCTGATAAAGGGCCTCCAGGCCGTCGTACTGAGGGGTGAAACCGCACTTCGACGCGGTGTTGACTATCATCAGGACCTTGCCTTCGAACTGAGCGAAGTCCACTTCCCTGCCCTTGTTGCTCTGGGCTTTGAAATCGTAAATCTTTGCCATATCTTGTTTATTTTATATCGTTCACGATACAAATATACAACAATTATTTTATATCGCAAGCGATATTTAAACAAATTGCGTGTTTTATTGTAATGCGCCGGGCTTTGTTTCTTGCGAAATGTTTGTTATATTTGCTATAACTAACCTAACTAATAATCATTTAGCATTATGAACATCCTTCTAACCCTGCTCTTCGGAGCCATCGCTGGCTGGCTTGCCGGTTTCTTTGTGATCAAAGACAAGGGCGGCCTCATCTGGAACATCATCATCGGCCTCCTCGGCGGCGTTGTCGGCGGCTGGCTGCTTGGTCTCATCGGCGCGGGAGGATCCTTCTGGTCAGAGTGGTATGGCCAGATCTGCAGCGCGGTTATCGGCGCCGTGGTCCTTCTGTTTGTCTGGAACCTCATCAAAAAGCTTATTAAGTAGGCCATAACATGAAACAGAAATTCCTGATTTGCTGCCTCTTCGCCTTGGCGCTGCAGGCTTGTTTCTCCTTTGCCTATGGCGCAAAGGAGCCTGAACCCCAGATCCAGGCCACCGTCCTCCTCGACCAGGAGGGCGCGCCCATCCATCCCTTCGTTCACGGCATGTTCACGGAGCTCCTGGGCAACATGTTCGAGAACGGTATCTGGGCGGAGATGCTCTCCGACCGCAAGTTCTTCTATCCTGTGAACAACTCCGAGACGCTGGAACCCCGCAACTCCAGGCGGCATCAGCTACGCTGGCGCCCGATAGGGCCGGAGTCATCGGTCACCATGGACAAGGCCAATCCATACGTGGGCAAGCAGTCGCCCGTAGTCAGCCTCGCCTCCGGCAAGAACGGCATCCGCCAGGGAGGCCTGTGGCTTGAGAACGGCCGCGGCTATGTGGGCCGTGTCGTCCTCAAGGCCGACGGCTCCGCGAAAGTCTCCGTCAGCCTCGTCTGGGGCAGTGGCCCCGCCGACCGCCAGACGGTGGTCTTCGACGGCCTGACGAAGGATTACAAGAAATATCACTTCAACTTCACGGCAGGTGCGGACGTAAAGGATGCCGCCCTTGAGATCGTGGGCGAAGGCAGCGGCAGCTTCTCGATTGGAGCCGTCTCGCTGATGCCTGCGGACAATGTCGAAGGCTATCGCGCCGACATTCTCGCCATCCTGAAGGATGTCGGATCGCCTATCTACCGCTGGCCGGGAGGAAACTTCCTCTCCGGTTACGAGTGGCGTGACGGCATCGGCGACCCTGACCAGCGTCCTCCCCGCTACGACTACGCCTGGAACACCGTCGAGTCCAACGACATGGGTACCGACGAGTACCTGACATGGTGCAGGCTGCTGGGCAGTGAGCCGTATCTGGTCGTCAACACCGGTTTCGGCGATGCATATTCCGCCGGACAGTGGGTGGAGTATGTGAACGGCGCCGAGAGCACCCCGATGGGCCGCGAGCGCGCGAAGAACGGACACCCGGCTCCCTACGGAGTGATCTACTGGGGCGTCGGCAATGAAGGCTACGGCGAGTGGCAGCTCGGCCACATGTCCCCTGCTCACTATGTCCTGAAGCATAACTACTTCGGCGAGGAGATGCTCAAGAAGGACCCGAGCATCAAGCTAATCGCCTCCGGAGCCTCCGTCCCCGAGCAGAGCAGCCAGTACCGCAACTACCGCAAGCCTTACCAGACCGAGCTCCCGGTCCCGTTCCTCGGTGACTTCGACTGGACGGGACAGCTCCTTAAGGGCTCCCTGGAGTACATCGACTACATGTCCGAGCACATCTATCCCAACTCCGGTGCATACTTCGACGATGCCACCGACAGCTGGATCCCCTGCCAGTTCGACTTCCTCGAGTCCATCCGTCTGGCGGCCAACAGAGTGAAGAACTCCGCCGAGTCCATGGACAAGTACGAGGAGATGATCCCGGGCGTCAAGGAGAAGCATATTCCGTACTGGATCGACGAATGGGCCGGCGGCCGCGGCCGCGGCTTCCAGGGCACCATCGGCGCAGCCGTAACCCTGCACGAGATGTACCGCTACAGCTATTATGTCATGATGGCCGGTATCACCAGCGTCGGCAGCCTCTATACCTATGACGACAACAAGGCCACCATCAGTTCCACCGGTCTTCTGTTTAAGCTCTTCATCGAGCATCTCGGCGACCTCCCGCTGGGCCTGACCGGCAATTCCCCGCAGAAGGCAATGAAAGGCACGCCCTTCGTGGACATCCCTCTCGAGCCGTCCGGCAGCCCTACCTATCCCCTGGACATCATGGCCACCAAGGACAGCAAGTCCGGCAAGGTGATCGTGTCCGTCGTCAACCCGACCGAGGAGGCGCAGCGTTTCGCCCTGAAGTTCGAGGGCGGCGTACCGAACCCCAAGTCCAAGGTCACGGTATATGCCCTCGCCCCGGAACAGGCCACTGACGCCAACACTCTGGACAATCCGAATGTCATCACCGTCCAGACCCGCACCGAGAAGCTGAACACAAACGTCACCGTCCCGGCGCACAGCGTCATCCTGTACGAATACACCCTGAAATAACGGTGTGCAAGCTGATTTCTAAGTATATGGGAGTGCCGGTACTTGTATCGGCACTCTTTGCTGCTAACCCATCTTGACCTGACAGAACTATGTGGACAAAACCTTGGAAAATGAAGGAAGGATTCCTCATCGGAGGAGGACTTATAATTGTGGGGCTGCTCCTGCAGCTGGCCGTAGGCCCCGTCGACTGGAGCCTCTTCGCGGCTCCGGTCAATTACATCGTGATGGCCCTGCTGCTCGCGCTCATATG
>JBGUGW010000326.1:0-7276 GCA_045111695.1 Candidatus Cryptobacteroides sp.
CGCTCACCGAGCCACATGACGAACATGGAACCTGCCATCAGGATGATCGTGGAAACGAGGTTGAACCAGAAGTTGCTCCAGCCGAGCTGATTGACGGCCACGAAAGCCTGTCCGGGGATCTGGTTGTGAAGGGCTGCCATGTAGGCGGGGCCCTGGATGCAGAGAACCAGGATGGTCAGGTATCTGGTCAGCTGGTTCATCTTCTTGCGACCGCTCTCGCCCTCCATCTGGAGTTTCCTGAAGTAGGGGACGAAAACACCGAGCAGCTGGACGATGATGGATGCCGAGATGTACGGCATCACGCCCAGTGCGAAGATCGAAGCGTTACCGAAAGCGCCGCCGGAGAACATGTTCAGGAGGCCGACGAGACCTTCCTGGGTGCTGCTCTGGAACGCCGCAAGGAGGGTGGCGTCAATACCCGGGAGCACGACCTGGCAGCCGAAGCGGTAGACCAGGATCAGCATGAGGGTATAGACGAGCCTCTTGCGCAGTTCTTCAATCTTGAAGATATTCTTGATTGTCTCGAAAAACTTCTTCATCTTCCTTACTCGATTACGATAGCCTTTCCACCGGCAGCCTCGATCTTGGAGACTGCGGTCTTGGAGAATGCGTGAGCGGTGATGTTAAGGGCTGCGGTGAGCTCGCCGTTGCCAAGGACCTTCACGAGGTCATTCTTGGAAGCGAGACCTGCCCTCACGAGATCCTCAGTATTGATCTCGGAGACGGAGAGCGCCTCGGCGACAGCCTGGACGGCGGCCACGTTGACGGCCTTGTACTCTACGCGGGTGGGGTTCTTGAAGCCGAACTTGGGAAGCCTTCTCTGGATAGGCATCTGGCCGCCTTCAAAACCGATCTTGTGCTCATAACCGGCGCGAGCCTGTGCTCCCTTGGTACCACGGGTGGCGGTGCCGCCCTTACCGGAGCCTTCTCCGCGTCCGATTCTCTTGCATTTCTTGGTAGCGCCCTTGGCGGGGGTCAAATTTTCAAGTTTCATAATCCGATCCTCCTCTTAGTCAATTTCTTCAACCTTAACGAGGTGACGGACCTTCTCAAGCATGCCCATCGAAACGGGGGTCTTCTCCACCTCTACTGTCTGATGCATCCTGCGGATACCGAGGCAGCGAAGATTCGCTATCTGCCTCTTGGTCTCACCGTTGGTGCTTATAACCTGTGTAATTCTGAGTTTTGCCATAATCTTGCCCTCCTCTTATCCGTTAAACACTTTGCTCATGGGGATACCGCGGAGTCCGGCTACGGTATAGGCGTCCCTCATCTCGGTCAGGCCGGCGATGGTGGCCTTGACGAGGTTGTGAGGGTTGGAAGAGCCCTTGGACTTGGCAAGGACGTTCTGGATGCCGGCCGACTCGAAGACGGCGCGCATGGCACCACCGGCCTTGACACCGGTACCGGGAGCTGCAGGCTTCATGAAAACGCGGGAACCGCCGAACTTTGCCTCCTGCTCGTGAGGAATGGTAGTATTGATGATCGGGATCTTGACAAGATTCTTCTTGGCATCCTCGACACCCTTGGCGATGGCCGAAGTGACTTCGTTGGCCTTGCCCAGACCATAGCCCACAACGCCGTTCTCGTCACCGACGACGACGATGGCCGCGAAACGGAAGTGACGTCCGCCCTTGGTGACCTTGGTCACCCTCTGGATGGCGACGAGTCTGTCCTTGAGTTCAAGGTCAGAGGTCTTTACTCTCTTAACATTTGTATTTGCCATAGTCTTTCAATTAGAATTTAAGGCCGCCTTCGCGGGCAGCGTCTGCCAAACTTTTCACCCTGCCATGGAAGAGGTAACCGCCACGGTCGAAAGCGATGGTGGTGATACCCTTCTCGAGACAGCGCTCTGCGATGGCCTTGCCGACGATGGCAGCGGCCTCGATACCGGTCTTGCCTTTGCACTGTGCGGCAAGGGCCTTGTCGTTGGATGCGGCGGCGGCGAGGGTCTTGCCCTGCTCGTCATCGATCACCTGGACGTAGATCTGCTTGTTGCTACGGAAGACATTCATCCTCGGCTTCTCAGCGGTCCCGCTGACATGCTTGCGGATACGGTAGTGAATCCTTCTTCTTCTTTCAATTCTATTCAATGCCATAACTCAATCTCCTATTATTTAGCGGATGCAGACTTACCGGCCTTGCGACGAAGCTGCTCGCCGACATACTTAATACCCTTGCCCTTGTAAGGCTCCGGCTCACGGAAGGAGCGGATCTTGGCGGCCACCTGGCCGACAAGCTGCTTGTCACAGCTCTTGAGGACGAGGACGGGGTTCTCACCCTTCTTGACCTGGGGAGTCTCAGCCTTGACCTCCTTGGGGAGGAGAAGATGGATGCTGTGGGAATAACCGAGGTTGAGGATGACCATCTGGCCCTGGACCTCTACGCGGTAACCGACACCGACGAACTCCTGCTTGACTTCGAAACCCTGGGACACGCCGACGACCATGTTGTTCACGAGTGCGCGGTAGAGACCGTGCATGGAACGGTGGCGGGGCTGGTCCGTAGGACGGGTGAATTTGATTTCATTTCCCTCAATGGTGACCTCGATGTCCGGATCAACTTTCTGGCACATCTCACCGAGAGGTCCTTTAACCTTGACAACGTTGCCGTCGAGGAGCTCAACGCTCACGCCGGCCGGAAGGTTTACAGGCAATTTACCAATTCGTGACATTTTATTCTGTACGTTTTAGATTAATAAACATAGCAAACAACCTCACCGCCGACGTTGAGGTCCTTGGCCTCCTTGTCAGTGATGATACCCTTCGAAGTGGAAATGATGGCGATGCCGAGTCCGTTGAGGACGCGCGGCATGTTCTCCACGTCGGTGTAACGCCTCAGACCCGGGGTGGACACGCGCTCGATCTTCTTGATCGCGGGAGCCTTGGTCTGGGGATGATATTTGAGGGCGATCTTGATGGTGCCCTGGGGTTTCTCGTCGATCAGCTTGTAGCTGAGGATGTAACCCTTCTCACAGAGGATCTTGGTGAGAGCCACCTTCATCTTGGAAGTGGGGATCTCGACGACCTTCTTACCGGCGAGGTAAGCGTTACGGATCCTGGTGAGATAATCTGCAATTGGATCAGTCATTTTTTTGTCTGTTTGTGGACCGGCGTCTTGGACGCCCGATATCCGATTGTTAATATTATATCGTACGGCGCGCGCGGCGCCCGGATTTTACCAGCTGGCCTTCTTGACGCCCGGGATAAGGCCGTTGGAGGCCATCTCACGGAACTGGATGCGGCTGAGGCCGAAGTCGCGCATGTATCCCTTCGGACGACCGGTCAGGGAACAGCGGTTGTGCAGGCGGACGGCGGAAGAGTTCTTGGGGAGCTTGTCGAGGGCGGCCCAGTCACCTGCTTCCTTGAGAGCCTTTCTCTTTTCGGCGTACTTGGCGACCATCTTGGCGCGCTTCACCTCGCGGGCTTTCATTGATTCTTTTGCCATAGATATTCTTATTTATTATGTTTCTTGAAAGGAATGCCGAACTCCTTGAGGAGTGCATAGGCCTCTTCGTCCGTCTTGGCGGTGGTCACGAAAGTGATCTCCAGACCGTGGATGCGGGGGTTCTTGTCGATGTCGATCTCGGGGAAGATGATCTGCTCCTTGAGACCGAGGGTGTAGTTGCCCTGACCGTCGAGCTTCTCGGCGACACCGTTGAAGTCACGGATACGCGGGAGGGTTACACGGATGAGCTTCTCGAGGAACTCGTACATCTTCACGTCACGGAGGGTAACCTTGGTTCCGATGGGCATGCCCTTACGGAGCTTGAAGTTGGAGACGTCCTTGGT
This sequence comes from Candidatus Cryptobacteroides sp., assembly GCA_045111695.1. GTDB lineage: Bacteria > Bacteroidota > Bacteroidia > Bacteroidales > UBA932 > Cryptobacteroides. The sequence continues at coordinate 3,792 of JBGUGW010000326.1, forward strand.
GGAAGTGGTGATGACAGCCTTCTGTCCGGTGATGAGACCGAGCTCCTCAGCAGCTTCCTCGACGATCTTCTTGTCCTGGGTAGCGTCGCCGACACCTTCGTTGATGGTGATCTTGACGAGCTTGGGGACCTGCATTACGGTGGTATAGGAGAACTGCTTCATGAGCTTCTCCACGATTTCCTCTTTATAGACCTTCTTGAGAGTAGGTACGTATCCTGCGGGCACTGCCAGCACCTCTGCAGGCTTGTTGGTAGCTTTCTTTGCCATAATTATTTGATCTCCTCCCCTGACTTTTTAGCGTAACGGACCTTCTTGCCATCGACGAGCTTGTGGCCGACCCTGGTGGGCTTGCCGGACTGGGGGTCGATGAGCTGAAGGTTGGAAATGTGAATGCCGGCCTCCTGCTTGATGATGCCGCCCTGAGGCTGCTTTGCATTCGGCTTGGTGTGCTTGCTGACGAGGTTGATGCCCTCGACGATGGCGCGGTCCTTGGCGGGGATCACGGAAAGGACCTTTCCGGTCTTGCCCTTGTCGTTACCGGCGTTTACATACACGGTATCGCCTTTTCTAATATTAATCTTCTTCATAATCTCAATCTGTTAAAGGACCTCGGGTGCCAGTGAAACGATCTTCATGTATTGGTCGCGGAGCTCCCTGGCGACAGGGCCGAAGATACGGGTGCCGCGGAGTTCGCCTGCGTTGTTGAGAAGGACACATGCGTTGTCGTCGAAACGGATATAGGAACCGTCCGGCCTGCGGATCTCCTTCTTGGTGCGGACCACGACTGCCTTGGTGACAGTGCCCTTCTTGGCGTCGGAACCGGGGATGGCGCTCTTGACTGCCACGACGATAGTGTCACCAACAGTGGCATAACGGTGATGGGTACCTCCAAGCACACGGATGCAAAGGACTTCCTTGGCTCCGCTGTTGTCGGCTACCTGTAAACGTGTTTCCTGCTGTATCATAATTACTTGGCTTTTTCTACGATTTCAACTAATCTCCAATTCTTACTCTTGCTGAGCGGGCGGGTCTCCATGATGCGGACGGTGTCACCGATACCGCACTCGTTCTTCTCGTCATGGGCGACGAACTTGGTAGTCCTCTTGACGAACTTGCCGTAAAGGGGATGCTTCTCCCTGACCTCGGAGGCCACGACGATGGTCTTGTCCATCTTGTCGCTGACCACTACGCCTATTCTTTCCTTGCGAAGATTTCTTTCCATGGGATATCTGTTTAATTCTGTGATTTTTCTTTTTCAGCGAGGATAGTGATCATGCGGGCAATATCCTGCCGGGTCTTCCTGAACCTGGACGTATCCTCTAATGGAGAGATAGCGTGATTGATCTTCATGGTATCAAGATTGGACTTCTCCACCTCGATGCGGTCGCGCAGATCCGCTATGGACATTTCGCGTACTTCTGAAACTTTCATTTTCTTTCTCCATTAATATTATTCAACATAATCTCTGCGCACGACAAACTTGGTGGCAACCGGAAGTTTATTGGCTGCAAGGCGCATGGCCTCCTTGGCGATAGGAAGGGACACTCCCTCGGCCTCGAAGATGATACGGCCGGGAGTGATCGGAGCTACGAATCCGTAGGGATCACCCTTACCTTTACCCATACGGGTGGAGAGGGGCTTCTTGGTGACCGGCTTGACAGGGAAGACCCTGATCCAGATCTGACCCTCACGGTTCATATAGCGCGAGATAGCCTGACGGGCGGCCTCAATCTGCTGGGCGGTAAGCCAGCAATTCTCGAGAGTCTTGAGTCCGAAGGAACCGAACGCAAGCTGGTTGCCCCTCTGGGCATTGCCTTTCATGCGGCCTTTCTGTTCCCTTCTAAATTTTGTTCTCTTAGGTTGTAACATCTCTGTATAACTTTAAAATAAAATTCAAATTTCCCTAAATCATTGAGAATCAGCTGGTTGGGCACACTTCTCCTCAATTTGGGGACTGCAAAGATACAAAAAAATCTTGAATATGAAATATTTTTAAGATAATTTTTCACATATTTTCGACAAGCAAAATGAATGGTTAATTTTCGATTTTTCAACGACTTAACACACCCTGTGAAAAACTTTTTCACGCGATTTTCGACAATGCTCCGACAGGCTCTTTTCCTCCGGCACAGGGGCCCGGCAAACCCGTGGCCGCCCGTGGCCTCGTGAACGGGAGGGGCCCGCGCCGACAGGCGTGGGAGGGATGGAGCGAAGCGGAAGGTTTGTGGGCCCCTGTGCCGGAGGAAAAAGCACGGAAAACATAAATGGCCGGATATTTGAAGCGGAAAAAAGTCCGTATATTTGTAGGTTGTGAAGAAGAGTACCGCCATACTTATAGCTGCTGTCGCCGCGATCCTTGTGGCGACCTGTGCACAGAGTCCCCGTTCCGCCGCGCAGAACCGGGGACAGAAAGGCTATTACATGGCATACTACATCGACAATGGCGACACTATCTTCTACGACGAGCTGCCCCCGGTCTGGTGCTTCCCCAAGGGGACGCGCCGCGACCGCAAGGACTGGCGCAACTACTACAAGCTTGTCTACAATTTCAACAAGGTCTACCCTTACGCCATAATGGTCAGCCACGTGCTGAACCACGTGGACAGCACCATCGACGCCAACCATTTCAAGCGTGCCGAGGAAAACCGTTACACCAACGAATGGCAGAAGCAGGTGCTCAAGGATTTCGAGCCGATCATACGCAAGATGACCGTCTCGCAGGGCCAGCTGCTTATGCGCCTGGTGGACAGGGAGACCTCCAGGACCTCATACAAGATCGTCAAGGACTACAGGAGCAGCGTGTCGGCCGTATTCTGGCAGGGCGTTGCGCGCCTGTTCGGCCAGAACCTGAAGAGTTCGTATGACCCGAAAGGAGAGGACGCCAAGACCGAGGAACTGGTCAAGGCGTGGGAGGCGGGAGAGTTCGACCGCCTGTACTATTCGGTGTTCATGGAGTGGCCTACTCCGACCAAGATCCCGTCGAAATACCAGTACTGAGACTGGTCCATCCAGTCTTTCATCACTATCAGGCGCGCCCCGGAGGGCAGCGTCAGGTCGGCCTGCGCATGCAGGTGGCCGAAGATGAAGCAGTCGACATGGGTCTGTGATGAGAAATCCTGCGCCCATTTGTACAGGGGCTCGTCCGGTCCCTTGAAGACATATTCCTCGTTGCGGGCGAGGCGGCTGTGCCGCGACCATCCCAGGCCCAGGCGGAACGCCAGCCAGGGATGCAGCGTGCTGAACAGCCGCTGCACGAAACGGCACTTGAATATCGAATTCATGAACCTGTAGCTGCCGAGCCCGGGACCCAGGCCGTCGCCGTGCCCTATGCAGAACACCTGCCCGCCCATCTCCACCAGCTGCGGCTGCTCCTTCACGACGGTGATGCCCATCGATGCGAAATAGTCATAGCACCAGATGTCGTGGTTTCCTGGGAAGAAATATACCCGGACCCCCGCGTCCATGAGGTCCATGAGCGCGGAAAA